>JAFGMJ010000161.1 GCA_016927635.1 Actinomycetota bacterium | reverse complement strand
TAGAAATATTATTAAAAATAACTTTTATAAAAAATTTTAATGCTTAAATATTCCTAGATATTTATTGAAGGCAGGCTTGCAGCAGCTATCGACTGGCCAATCCTTCTACTTTTTTCATCGGGAAGATGTATATCAATGATGTCATAAAGCCCTGGGAATTCCCTTTTCAAGACCTTCCTGGCTTCCTGGATTATAATTGTGCCACCTTTCCCGGAAGATACCCTTCCGAGTATTAAAACAGTACTCATTTTATATAAATCATAATAATGGACCAGCGCGTAGCCAAGATAACCGCCTATTGTCTCAAAAATTTTAATGGCACGTTTATCATTTTTTTTCATCAGTTCCTGCACTTTGATTAAATTTTGAGCAGGTTTTGATCCGCTTTCAAAGGAGATGCCAGCCTTTCGGGCAAGACGGATGACTGACTGCTGGGAAAAATACTGTACACCGCAGCCTTTATCACCAGACCATTCATCCGCGGCTGCGTCAGGGTTAAAGTCTACAGGGAAAAATGCCACTTCATTTATCCAGGGCTTAAGGTTTCCATTCTGGTCCACAAAACCGCCGGCTTCGCTGGAGCCCATTGCAATGCCAAGCACGGAATTTTTATTCAAAGACATTGAACCGGCCAGAGCTGTAACCTCGCCATCGTTAATCACTTTAAGAGGCACTTTTAATTCTTTTTGAATTTTAAGAAAAATATTTTTCACTTCTGTATTGAATAAGTCTTGGGGGACACTTCTAAAAAGAGATGCTATCATAACCCTGTTATTTATATATATGCCTGCCGAACTGCCGCCGATGGCATCAACTTTTGGCATATGAGTGGCTGCTCCTCTCAGCATAGCAATAATCTCATTATAGTGATAAGAGGGATCAGCCTGGCTGCCCGGATCCCAAACTACTTCCTCGGAAAACACTGATTTTCCATTTATGACAGCGCTGACTTTTCTATCGCTTGCGCCAAGGTCAAAACCTATGCGGCAGCCATCAAGGTTACGGTCTATGTTAATAGTTTCTTCTCTTTCTTCAGGCATATTTTCGATATCTGTAATTTCCACTGTAAAAGGTTTCTCATATATTCTTGACATTATTTCTATATCAAAGGAACGTTTTCCGTTTTTGGAATACAATTTCTTTATATGTTCCCCGATTTTATTTGAGCCTCCGATTATTATTTTATATCCCCCGTATACCCATAAAAGAGTTTTTACGATTTGTTCCGCATAATAAAAATTAGCCTGTTCAGAGTTTGAATTTTCAGGAAATACTCTTGTGTTGTAGACAAGAGTATTATCATTATCCTTTACAATGGCAATTAAAAGAGGCAACCTGGCCTTATTTTTCAGAACTTCTTCTAAAAAAATTTGATTCCAAACAGCAGCAGGACAGAAGTTCTCATCAAGAGGAAGCGGCCTTATAAATTCTTTAAGGATTTTATTTTTGTGTCCTGGCTTTTCCATTTTATATCAATCCTCATATAAGAATACATAAATTTATACAATAATTTTAACAAAGGAGCAAAATTAATCAAACTGTAATTGATTTTATTATCTTACGGCATTCTGTTAAAATTTATTATTGAATTCTATAAGGGTAGCTGTTTTACCTATTAAACATGTCATATGCTATACTGATTTTATAAATGTCAACGGGCAACAGAGAGGCAAAACAAATATATGAATTTATATTTGAACCTGCAGAGATTGTTTCTTTTAAAGACAGGGAAGTTTTGAAGAAAGTAAGGTCGGTTCATGGAAAAGAGCTTGAAAAGCATGTGCCAAGCTCAATATTTCAGATTCTTGATACGCAAGTTTATGTAAGTGAATAGATAGCAGCGCCCTTTGAATGCTGGGAGACAGCAGTATACTGATAAACAAAATCATATAAAGTCAAAATTATTATTTTTTTAATGAAAAAACCTTATTTTAAAGAGAGAGGTATTATAAAATGGAAAAAATAAAAGTCGGCGTAATAGGGCTTGGCTGGTTTGGTGAGCATCATATTGATACTTTCCAATCTATTCCCTGTGTTGAAGTGAGTGCAATATGTACCAGAAGACCTGAGCATCTTAAAATGATAGCACAAAAATATGGGGTAAATAAGACTTATACAGATTATAAAGACATTCTTTCTGACAAAGATATCGATATGGTCTCAATAGTAACTCATGTCAAAGACCACATGGAACCCGCAATTGCTGCAATTAAGGCAGGAAAGCATGTATTTCTTGAAAAGCCAATGGCTGACACCACTGAAGAATGTGACCTTATAATCGAAGCCTTGAAAGATACAGAAAAATTTTTTATGGTGGGCCATATATGCAGATTTGACACAGCTTATGCGCTTGCAAAGCAGGAAATAGATGCAGGCAATATTGGAAAGATAATTTCAATTCATGCAAAAAGGAATCTGGCAAAATGGATAACTGAAAGCCATTTGAGTAAAATCAGTGCATTATTTGGAGATGGTATACATGACTATGATTTAATGCTCTGGTATACCGGGGCAAAACCAAAAACTGTTTATGCGCAGACTGTAAATACCAGGCCAGGATTAAAATATGACGACGTCGCCTGGGCGCTTTTTAGGCTTGATAATGGCGCATTTGCAGTGATAGAAAATATCTGGTCGCTGCCGGATAATGTCCCTTATGCAATTGATGCAAAAATGGAGATCGTGGGTACGAAGGGGGCAATAGATATAGATAATTCCGGAAAGAATTACACAGTGCTTACAAAAAATGGCCTGAGCTTTCCACAGTCGACCTACTGGCCAAAAGTACATGACATTAGAAGAGGTTATTTAAAAGAGGAACTTGAATACTTTGTAAAATGTATCATAAACAACAAAAAACCCGAAGTGATAACTCCACGGGAATCAAGAGATGCAGTGCATGGAATGCGCATGGCTGAAAAATCGGCGATGGAAAACAGGGTAATAGAATTTTAACCGATATGGTTTTCGGGCTGTTTTGGAAATGGCTAAATGGGTTGATTAAATTATAAAAATCAATAATATAAAAACTTAAATAGCTTATTATTTTAAATATTGATTATGATATTAATTGAAATATATGGGGGTAAAAGATGAGATTGCCAAAACTTCCGCCAGATGAATATTCGGAAAGAATACTAAAGCTTCAAAAAGAAATGCAAAAAAAATCAGTGGATTTGTTTATAAGTTACAGCAGCGAATGCGAGTCGGGTTCGTCAAGATATTTAACCGGATTTTGGCCTTTCTTTGACTTTGCAGTTGTAATGGTTCCTGCCGTGGGGAAGGCGGCTCTTCTAACTGGCGGGCCTGAGTCTTTTGAATTTGCAGAAAGTTTTGCAACTGTGCCCTCAATATATATAAACCCACTGCTTGTTGAAACATCTGCGCCACAATGGGTTCCAAAAGTCTCGGAACTGGATTTTAAAAAAATAATTACAGAGGTTTGCAAAGCAGGTCCTGTAAGCATAGGAATAGGAAACTACAATATTTTCCCGCATATATTATTCGAAGAATTAAAAGATGCCTTGCCTGGTGCGGAATTTATTCAGGCTGATGATTTATTATTAAATGTGCAGAAAGTTAAAACTGCTGCTGAGATACCTTATATAACAGAGGCTTATCGCATTACAGAACAGGCAATAATTGAAGCTCTTGCATCTGCACGTCCAGGTATGCGGGAGTGGGAAATAGAATCTATTGGCCGCTGTAAAATGATATCAATGGGCGCAGAGGGAACACCCTATCCAGCATGGGTGTGTTCTGGCGATAATACAAGGCTGAGTTTGTGCCGCTCCACTGATAAGATTGTTAGCCAAAATGAACTAATACAGCTTACATTTGGCGCAAAATATATGGGATACTGCGGCAATATGTGCAGGCCTTTTTCATTTGGAAAATTACCTGCATCGGTAAATAAATTAATGAAAGTTGCGCTTGAAGCTGTTAATTATACACTGGGAGTATTGGGTCCTGGCGTAGAATCATCCAAAGTATTTGATGGATATTACAAATTACTTTCAAAATATAATTATGAAGATTTTACACTTTATGGGCCTGCACATGGTACTGGCAGCTCTGAAGTTGAAGGTTTTTGGTTGGCAAAAGAAAACAACTTTGAAATAATTCCAGGAATGCTTTTTAATATTGATATCTGGCTGTCTGATGGTAAGAACGGTTTGCGTTTTGAGGATGGAGTGTTAATCACAGACAGAGGAATCAAAGAATTAACCAGCTACAGAAGAGAAATAATAGAATTATGAAAATCATGACAATTGAAAAACTTCGCAAGGAAATAAAAAAACAGGAAAAAGACATAGTTAAATGGCTGAAAAAACTTGTCAGTTATGCAAGCGAAAACAGATATCCGATTGGCAATGAAGGGCCTGCGCAGAAATTCATTGAACAGGAATGTTTAAATCTTGGGCTTAAAACAGATGTCTTTTTACCTGAAGAGGTACAATGCATTAAAAAGGACCCATCCTGGCTTGAAGGAAGGGATTACTCAGGCCATCGCAAAAATGTGGTTGCGGTGTGGAATGGTGAAAACCCGGACTCTGCAAAATCCCTGCTTTTGAGCGGCCATGTGGATGTGGCTCCGTTTGAGCCGGATAATTGGAAAATATGCAGGCCCTATGAACCCATTGAGTTAAATGGCCGATTATACGGCAGAGGCACAGTGGATATGAAAGGAGGCATGGCGGCCCAATTCTGGGCGATAAAAATACTTAAGGAGTTAGGTTTTTCCCCGGGAGGCAATGTTTTATTTGAGAGTGTTGTTGATGAAGAATTTGCAGGAGGGAATGGGACTTTGGCATCAAGGCTAAAAGGATATAATGCTGATATGGCAATTCTTTCCGAACCAACGAATATGAATATTTGTAATGCAAGCCTTGGTGCTTTCCTGGGAGAATTCATTTTAAAAGGCGAGCCTGGAATGCCATTTCTTGGAAATGTTATTTCAAACCCTATAGAAGGCATACCCCGTGTAATTGACTACTTTAAAAAATGGGAAAGATATTGGGATTCTATAAACAGCCATGCACAGTTTAATAAGGAAAATGCAACTTTGAAATTGCTTTTGTGGGATATTGATTCTAAGATTTCCGGAAAATTTGCACAAATGGGCAGCCCCCCCGGTGTTAAAACTTCATGGGTGGTCTGGTCTTATCCCGGCACAACTGAGGAATACTTTTATAATGAATTCAGGGGTTTCTGGCAAAGAGTTTTTAAAGATGATGATGTTTTAAAGTTTTTTAAGTTTGAGATAAAACCATCATTTCATTATATCAGGCCATGGGAAACAAAACTCGAAAGTCCAGGCCTTAAGAGGTTTTCTGATATTTACAGGTGCTACTTAAAGATTGAGCCAGAGGTAACTGGCGCAAATATAT
>JAFGMJ010000160.1 GCA_016927635.1 Actinomycetota bacterium | reverse complement strand
TGAACTTATAGATGCAAAGATAGATAAAATACCTATTCATAAAAAAATAATACAGGCCTTAAGTAAAATAGCAGATAAAACAGATGAAATAATAATTGCAACCGACTTTGACAGGGAAGGGGAGCTGATAGGATATGATGCCTGGAAAATAATAGATGAAAAAAACAAATTACCCCAGGTAAGGAGAGCAAGGTTTTCTGCCATAACCGAGACAGACATAAACAATGCGTTTTCCAGCCCTGGAAAGATGGATTTAAACCTTGCATTTGCCGGCAGGGCCCGCCAGGACATAGACCTTATATGGGGTGCGGTTCTTACAAGATTTATCTCTCTTGCATCATACCAGGTTAAAGACAAATTTCTTTCAGTGGGTAGAGTGCAGTCGCCAACTCTTACACTTATTGTCGACAGGGAGCTGGAAATACAGGCATTTGTACCTGAGCCTTATTGGGTTGTAAAAGTCATACTTGAAACTGCAAAAGGCGAAAAGTTTGAGGCCACGCATAAGAAAAAAAGATTTTCAAAAAAAGAAGATGCCTTAAAAGTATTTGATAATATACTCCAGAAGGGCACAGTTATGGAAATAGAAGAAAAAATCAGGAATATAGCCACCCCTGCGCCTTTTAACACAACAGGTCTTATTGTGGCTGCAAATGCTATAGGCTTTACTGCAGCTAAAACTATAAACACAGCTGAAAATCTTTATATGAAGGGTTATATCAGCTATCCCAGGACTGATAATACTGTTTATCCACATACAATAGATCTGCCAGGGCTTGCAAAAATACTGGCAGGCTCAGAAGGCCTTGCAGGCGCGTCTGCACAGGTAACCGGCCAGGAAAAGATAATCCCCTCAAGGGGCAAAAAAAGGTCCACGGATCATCCGCCGATATATCCCACATCAGCGGCAAAAAAGAGTGATCTGGCAGAGGATGAATGGAAGCTATACGAACTTGTGGCAAGAAGGTTTTTATGCACATTGCTGCCGGCGGCACAAATAAAAAGCATCACCGCTTCTGTAAATATCAATGGCGAGACCTTCACTGCAAACGGCTCAAATGTCTTAAAAAAGAACTGGATAGAGCACTATTCTTATTACAAGCAGGAGGATGTTTATATACCTGAGCTTAAAAAAGGCCAGGAGCTAAAAGTTGCAGACAAAGAACTTCAGGACAAAGAAACTAAGCCGCCGCAGAGATACTCTCAGGGTAAGCTTGTGGAAAAGATGGAAGAGCTTGGGCTTGGAACAAAAGCTACAAGGCATTCAATAATACAGAGCCTTATTACCAGGGGCTATATAAAAGGCAACCCCCTGGTGCCGTCAGAAAAGGCAATCGCTGTTGTCAAAGTATTAAAAAAGCATGCTGAGAGGATTTCCACGCCTGATATGACTTCAGAGCTGGAAATCGATATGGACGGAATAGCCCGCGGAGACGAGAGCAGGGAAGAAGTGGTTGAAAAATCAAAGAAGATGCTCAAAGATGTGATGATAAAGCTTAAAAACGACAAGGAAGAGATATCACAGGAAATAAAAAAAGCTGTGAAAGAAGATATGATTGTCGGCAAATGTGTTGACCCTAACTGCCCGGGAAACCTTATTGTCAGGACATCAAGAAAAACAAAAAAAAGGTTTATAGGCTGCAGCGCATACCCCGAATGCACGCAGACATTTTCACTGCCGCAATCAGGGCTTCTGGTAACAACAAAAGATATATGCAAACACTGCGGATATCCTATTGTAAAAATAATAAATAAGGGCAGGAAGCCATGGGAGCTGTGTATTAACAGTGAATGCCCGGGTAAAGATGAAAAATATAAAAACAGCAGAAATAAAAAAACAAATAAAGAAACTACTGGTTAAAGCGAGTTTTGAGCTGCCCGAAGATATACTTGGCGCAATCAGGTCTGCAAAACTTTCGGAGACTTCAAAAACCGCAATTTCTATTCTTGATATGATAATTGCTAATGCTGATACTGCATACAGGGAAAAACTTCCCCTGTGCCAGGATTGCGGCACAGTATATATAAATATGGATATAGGCCCTGATATATGCATTACAGATAAAAGTTTAAGTGCTGCTTTAAATGAAGGGCATGCCAATCCTTTATTAAAAGAAATAGACCAGGCTGTTGAAGAGACTTACAGAATGAATTATTTACGTGCCTCTATACTTTCTGACCCCCTTTATGAGAGAAAAAACACCGGCACCAATCTTCCTGCCGTAATAAATGTGAAGTTTTCGGATATTAAGGGGCTTTATATTGAGGTGTGCCTGAAAGGGGGAGGAAGTGAAAACTGCAGCTGGCTTTTTATGCTAAACCCTGCAGCAGAGGAAGACGAGATACTGCAAAAAGTCATATCGCTTATAAAATCAGATGCCACCAAAGCATGCCCTCCCGTAATAATCGGTGTCGGCATAGGCTCCACTGCTTCAGAAGTGACCAAACTTGCCCGTAAGGCTGCATTCCGTAATCTTTCAAAACGCAATAATGATAAAAGATATGCAGCTCTTGAAGAAAAAATCCTCCAGGCAGCAAATAAAACGGGAGTAGGGCCTCAGGGGCTTGGCGGAAAAACTACAGCCCTGGCCTGCAATATTGAATTTGCCCCTTGCCATATGGCAACGCTTCCAGTTTCGATATTTTTTGGCTGTCACTCTACAAGGCGCGCAAGCATTATATTATAGCTCTCTGTTTAAATATATCTCCGCCATTTATATCATAAGCTACAAAAAGAGGGAGCTCTTTGACTTCAATAAAAAATACTGCTTCAGGGCCAAGATCAGCATATGCTGCCACATTTATTTTTTTGACTTTTTCTGCAAGATAGGCTGCCACGCCTCCGGGAGCGATAAAATAAACAGCCTTATATTTTTTAAGCAAATCTTTTAACTTTTCACTTCTGGCGCCTTTGCCAATAGTTGCAAGCAGGCCCCTGGCAAGAAGAGGCTCTGTCATTTCATCCATCCTTGCACTTGTTGTGGGGCCTATGCTGCCGCTGGGCTTTCCTTCAGGTGTGGGGGATGGCCCGACATAGAAAATAATCTGGCCCTGTGGTTCAAATGGCAATTTTTCATCATTTTTTATTGCGGAAATGATTCTTTTATGTGCAGCATCCCTTGCCCCGATTATTGTCCCGCTCAGGAGCACAAAATCGCCCGCTTTAAGTCTTTCTATTTTTTCCCTGCTTAAAGGCATGTTTAATTTCTTTGCCATTTTAATATACCAATAGCATATCAGTAATCATCCCTGTCTTCCAAAGGGCTGAAATACTGGTCTTTCTTGAAATAATTGTCATAGGAATTATGAGGTTTTTTTAACTTTTTTATTCTTCGCTTTCTGCTGAATAGAAGCACAAATATCAGAAATATTATAAACAAGCCAATAAGTCCAAGAATAACTACAAGGACATATGAAAGATATTTTATTTTTTTGCCCTCAATATATACATTCCTCTTTTCGCCGAATTTAAGATTCCATATCGCAATATTGTCCTCACCTGAGACATCAGCGTCTGAATCCATAATCTTTACAGGAAATTTAACCTGGTATGAAATCTGAAGAAGTTCTTCATCTGCTGAAAAAAGTGATGCAGCTCTTGAAAAATCACCTTCCTGGCCCTGTGATTCTATGATTGCAGGATCTATTTCCATATCTATATAATCGTAAAAAAAATAATCAGTATAAAAGAAATAATCATTTTTTTCGATTTTGGCATAGAATCTTTCAGGCGGTGATTCAGAGAAATTATCTATAGAAACATGCTGCAGAAAATTTATATCGTCAAACTCAACTGTTGATTTAAAATAAGTGTAGTCCTCTTTTTCATAAGTTTCCAGTTTACCTCCAGGAAGGGTATCTATGACTTTGTCATACATTGATTCGCTGTCATCAAGTATGATTTCCCCTTTCTGCAGATATTGAGTCTTTACAGCAAGCTCTACTGAACGAGTGCCGGAAAAATCAGTATTGACTTGAGTATAAATGTCGACAAATGTGCTGTCGCAGGAAGTGCCTGCAATCAACAGAATGACGGCAAAAAAGACAATAAAAAATTTTAATGCTTTTACAGTCATAGTATATTTTTCTGTTTTGGTATCTTAACCTGCAAGGAAGAAAAGAATAACAATAAACATCAAGCTAATTTTAACAAATATCCAATCATGTTAAAATATT
>JAFGMJ010000159.1 GCA_016927635.1 Actinomycetota bacterium | reverse complement strand
CAATAATGCGCACGTCTTCAGGTCTTGGCCTTCGTTCAGAGGCATCCAACAGGTTTGAGAAAAAATTAGATCCCCATCTTACCATAAAGGCGATTAAAAGATTTGATGAGCTGCTTTCAAAAATAACAGCCATTAAGACATATTTCGGCATATATGACAATTACAAAAGGCAGGAAAGGACAAGAAAAATATATCTTCGGCCTGATAAAATTAAAAGCATACTTGGCGAAAGCATAAAAACAGAAACAATATGTAAAATACTTACAGGTCTGGAATTAAAAGCAATACCATTTGCCGGCGATACTGGGCCTGAAGAAAACCAGGCAATAGAGGTAACTGTGCCGTCAATCAGGTTTGAAGACCTTGAAAGGGAGATAGATTTAATTGAAGAGATAGCAAGAATATATGGTTTTGAGAATTTGAAACCTTCTCCACCGCAGATAATGCTTCATGGCGGCAGGTATTCTTTTGCCCAGAAGACTTTAAGAAAGATAAGGCAGAATCTTTGCAATGCTGGTTTTGATGAAGTCATCAACTATTCTTTTATAAGCAATGAGTGGATATCCAAAACAAAACTTAACAGTTATTGCAGTTACAGCAACTCTGTTTGCATATTGAACCCGATAAATGAGGAATTTGCATATTTAAGGACGTCTCCCATGCCTCTTATGATAAAAAATGTGCAAAACAACTTAAACCATGATGTCAAAGATATAAAAATATTTGAGATCACAAAAGTTTACGCTTATGGCCAAAATAGCAGGGTGGTGTCGGAAAGAAATGTGCTTGGTGTGATGCTTTCAGGTAAAGCTGTTAAAAAATCATGCCACAGCCAGGAAAGGATATTTGATATTTATGATGCAAAGGCAGTAATTGAAATGCTGGCAGAGCAGTTTTACGGAAATTTTGCCTGCATTGATTTGCAGCCCGGAGATTTCGGCTTCTTTCATCCTTCGGTCAGCGCCGAAATAATCATAAATTCAAAACCCACCGGATTTATGGGCAAAATACATCCTTTTGTACTTGACGGGCTTGATATTAAACAGGATATTTTCTATACGGAAATAGACCTTGACGCTTTTATTGCAAATATTGACAGAAAGATAGTATTTTCGCCGATACCGCAGTTTCCTTCAATAGATATAGATATAGCTCTTGTCATGGACAGGGAAGTAAAACATTTTGATATAATAAATGAAATAAAAAAAAGCGGCACTGCTTTGCTTAAATCTGTCCGCCTTTTTGACATATATGAGGGCAAACAGATAGATGAAGGTAAAAAAAGCATGGCTTACTCGCTTACCTTTTCAGATGAGCAGCGAACATTAAAAGATACTGAAGTGGATATTATAGTAAAAAGGATAATAGAAAACCTCTCAAGAAAATTCGGCGTTTTTCTTAGAAAATAATTTTTTTTAAAGTTTTTTGTCATTTAATTATGATTTTTTCCTGCCTTTTTTAACCTGTATAAGTTTTTCTTGTTATAAATTCTTTTTAATTAAAGATAAATGTAATGCTATAATGATTAGAGCCGGTTGATTGTCGTTTGAATTGTTAGTTTAACCTTATTTGTGGAGGGACAAATGTTAAAAGAACTTTCAGTAAATGATTTAAAGGTCATACTGGACAGCAAAAAACTTGACTGTAAATCAACGGATGAACTTTCGCCTCTTGAAGGCATTATAGGGCAGGACAGGGCAGTAAAAGCCTTGAGGTTTGGGCTTAATATTGACAATGGAGGCTTTAATATCTTTGTCTCAGGTTATTCCGGGACAGGAAGGACCACAAGCGTTAAGGAGTTTGTAGAAGAAATAGCCAAATCAAAACCGGTTCCTTCAGACTGGTGCTATGTCAATAATTTCAGGGATTCATACCAGCCCGTCGCTATAGAGCTGCCTGCAGGCAGGGGAAAAATATTTCAGGATGATATAAAAAATTTTGTGGACTCTATAAAGACTGTGCTTCCAAAAACATTTGAGAGCAAAGACTATACTGAAAAAAGAGACGCCATGATAAAGTCTGCCGAGAATATAAAACAGAAGCTTTTAAATGATTTAAACAGCAGGGCCCAGGCGCAGGGCTTTATATTAAAAACCACACAGATAGGGGTTTTTATTGTCCCTGTAATCAATGGCAAAGTATTAAACGAGCAGGAATTTTTAAAGCTTGAACAGAAAGTAAAAGACGATATACAGAAAAGGCGCGAGGCTGTAAATGATGATTTGAAAAAAACCATGGAAACGGTTAGGGAGCGTGACAAGAGCCTTAATGAAAATTTAAAGAAATTAAACCATGATGTGGCGCTTTTTACAATTGAGAAATATATCAGTGATATAAAATCAGGCTACCAGGATATTAGCGAAGCGCTGGGTTTTATAGATGAGATTAAAAAAGATATACTGAAAAATGTTGGCATATTCATTCCCGGGCAGCTGAATGCAAATGCTCCCCAGGCTATTTTCCCGTGGATGAGAGAGTCACCTTTTAAGAAATATGAAGTAAACCTTATTGTTGATAATTCTGAGCTGAAAGGCGCTCCAGTTATTATTGAACAGAACCCCACGTACCAGAACCTCTTTGGAAGGATTGAAAAGGAGGCGCAATTTGGCGTTCTTACCACAGATTTTACAATGATAAGAAGCGGCGCAATACATAAGGCAAACGGCGGTTTTATAGTTATGCCTGTTGAGGAGCTTTTAAAGAATTTTTTTTCCTGGGACAGCTTAAAGATGTCGCTTATAAACAAAAAAATAGTTATAGAAGAAGCATCGGAAAAACTTGGCTATATGTCGACCAAAGGTTTAAAACCCCAGCCCATACCCATTAATATAAAAGTCATAATAATTGGAAACCCGTTATATTATAATCTCTTATTTGCCCTTGACGATGATTTCAGGAAGCTGTTTAAAATAAAGGCCGACTTTGATCTTTCGATGGAAAGAAATGATGAGAATTTAAAAAAATATGCCAGATTTATATGCACAGTATGTGAAAAAGACAAATTGAAACACCTTGCAGCTGAAGCAGTTTCAAAAGTAGTTGAATACAGTTCCAGGCTGGCAGAAAACAAGAATAAAGTCTCCACAAGGTTTTCAGATATTTCTGATATCATTGCCGAAGCAAACTATTATGCCATAAATGAGGGGTCAAAGTATATAAAGGCATCTCACATAAAAACTGCAATTGATGAAAAGATTTTCCGTTCAAACCTTGTTGCAGAGAAAATCAAAGATTATATATCTGATGATACAATACTGATTGATACAGAGGGGGACAAAACCGGCCAGGTAAATGGGCTTTCAATAATGAGTCTTGGCGATTATTCTTTTGGCAGGCCATCAAGAGTAACGGCATCCGTAGGCATGGGCAGGGAAGGCATAATGGATATAGAAAGGGAAACAAAGCTTGGCGGACCAATACATACCAAAGGAGTGCTTATACTCGGTGGTTATATTGCAGAAAAATATTCTTCAGATAAGCCGCTAAACATTTCTGCAAGAATAGTTTTTGAACAGAGCTATGGAGAAATAGAGGGCGACAGCGCATCAAGCGCCGAACTGTATGCCCTGCTCTCAGCTTTATCAGGAATGCCTCTTGGCCAGAATTTTGCAGTTACAGGCTCTGTAAACCAGAAAGGCCAGGTGCAGTCCATAGGCGGGGTAAATGAAAAAATAGAAGGGTTTTTTGATATATGCAGCATAAAGGGCTTAAACGGCAGCCAGGGCGTTATAATACCTTCAAGCAATATTAAAAATCTAATGCTTAAAGATGAAGTGCTGGAGGCTGTGGACAAAAAAAAATTTCATATTTACCCGGTGGAAAATATTGAGGAGGGTATGGAAATACTAACAGGCATTGAAGCGGGAAAACCTGGCGCCGATGGAAAATATAAAGAAGGTACATTAAATTATATGATAATTAAAAAATTGACTGAAATGGCTGAAAAATTAAAAAAGCTTTCAGAAAAAAGTGATGATAAATGATTTTTTTAATAATGGAACTGCTCGCAGATAAGGCGGCGCTTTATTTGATTTAAGCGCAGGGCCTCAAAAAGCAGGATT
>JAFGMJ010000158.1 GCA_016927635.1 Actinomycetota bacterium | reverse complement strand
GGTTTTCACTAAATGACGTTTCTGCATCAGGCATTGGGCACCAGGCTGTACTGATTTTTAATGAAATATTTAAAAACGCCATATATATAAATATTTTTCTTGCGATATTCAATCTCATACCGGTACCACCGCTTGATGGTGCAAATATACTTGCGACATTTTTGCCCGGAAATGCTATGTACAGGTACTTAAGCATTGGACGTTTTGGATTTATTTTTATTTTTTTGATTCTTTTTTTGGGTGGAAGAATATTCTGGGGCGTTACATCAAAAGCAGTTTCTTTTGTTTTTGATATTTTTACATGGTGGCGTTATCTGATTTAATATTATTTTTTAATTGAATTAAAACCGGGGATACTTTATGAAAAAAATCATGCTTACAGGTTTCAGGCCAACTGGAAAGCTCCATCTTGGACATTTGCATGGCAATATAAAAAATATGATAAAATACCAGGATGATTACGAGAATTATTTTTTTCTTGTAGACTGGCATGCTCTTTCCACTGAATACCAGAATCCTAAAGATATAAAATCAAACCTTATTGAATGCGTTGTCGATCTTATAGCCCTTGGTATAGACCCTGATAAAACAAACATTTACAGGCAATCAGATATAATTGAAATTGCTGAACTTTTTCTCTATTTATCAATGATAACTCCCCTGAGCTGGCTTGAAAGATGCCCGACATATAAAGAGCAGATAAAACAGATGAAGTCCAGAGACCTTTCAACTCTTGGTTTTCTTTCATATCCGGTGCTGATGGCAGCAGATATATTGATAGTAAACGCAGATATTGTCCCGGTGGGAGAAGACCAGCTTCCGCACCTTGAGATGACAAGGGAAATAGCCAGGAGATTTAATAATCTTTATGGCAAATATTTCAAGGAACCTGCTGAGCTGCTTTCTGAAGCTACAAGAGTAGTAGGTATTGACGGAAGAAAAATGTCAAAAAGCTATAATAATGCAATTTTTCTTTCCGATGATGAAATGACCATAAAAAAGAAGATTAGACAGATGATAACTGACCCTGAAAGAATACATCCTACGGATCCGGGACACCCGGAAGTTTGCAATGTATTTTCTTTTTATAAAATATATGACAGGGAAAACATACAGGAGATAGAGGCAAGGTGCAAAAAAGGCTTTATTGGCTGTACTGCATGCAAAGACCAGTTATGGCCTTTAATTTTTAAATCCCTTGAAGAATTCCAGGAAAAAAGACGCCAGCTTTTAAGAAATATCGACTATATATATGAAATACTTGAAAAAGGTAAAAAAACTGTAAGAACGGTTGCCAGGGCAGAGATAAATGAAGTAAGAAAAAAAATGGGTATAGACTGACAAATAGAAAAACCTTGGAAATAAAGAATTATGTAATTGAATTTGAAGATTTTAAAGGGCCTGCAAATGTTTTGCTTGATCTTGTCAGAAAAAGAAAAGTAGATATTTACAGGATAAGCTTAAGCAATATAATACAGGACTTCATTGATTATATTCAAAATAGCAGTGAAGTCGCTCTTGATACAATAACCGGTTTTATATATATAGCCTCAATACTTCTGGAAATTAAATCCAGTTCAGTGATACCATCGCAACAAAAAAACGTCCAGGAAGATGAAATTGATGAAATTTCCTGCAGCAGATTTCTTGAAGAAATGGAAAAAAACTACAGGATATTTTTAAAAATATCAAATTATATAAGACACTTAAAGGAAAAAGAAGAACTTTACTATTTAAGGGAAGCCGGCATTGAAAAGCAGTTAATGGATGTTTTGCCGGATTTGTTAGAAGACCTTGACCTGGAAAACTTAAATTATATAGCTTCAAAACTATTGGGTAGAAAAGAATTTACAATAGACCTGTCAAAAGTCTATATAGAAGACGCAACAATTACAATTATAGATGCGATGGAAAAAATAAAATCACTGATTGCCGTAAAAAAAGAAGTAACTTTTAAAGATATTACAGGCGGGTATAAACTTCTTGTTGATAAAATAATCTGTTTTCTTTCAATGCTTGAATTGTATAAAAATGAAATTATAGACATTTTACAGTTTGAAAATTTTGGAGATATAATAATTAAAAAAATTAATTAAAAAGACATTATGAATCAAAATAACAATGTTTGGGTCAAATCATGTATAGAAGGCATACTTTTTATCAGTGAAAGTCCTGTAAGCATTAAATCTATTGCTGAGGTTATCAAAATCCCGGAAAAAGATGCAGAAAAAATTGTTAAAGAACTGGAAAAAGAATACCTTGATAAAAACGGAGGCTTTATTCTAAGGAAAGCTGGAGGTGGATACAGGTTTTATTCCAACCCTGTAATAAATGATGTGCTTAAAGAATTCGTGAAATCAAATATGTCGGCTTATATTTCACAGGCTGCTCTGGAAACGCTTGCAATAGCTCTTTATAAGCAGCCCGTCACAAGAACCCAGGTAGCTGAAATAAGGGGAGTCAGGACTGACAGCGTATTCCAGACACTTATTGACAAGAGGCTCATAAAAGAGGCAGGAAGGCTTAAAGAACCTGGAAACCCTAAAATCTACAGGGTGACTGAAAGATTATATGAAATACTTGGTATAAATGGCAATTCAGACCTGCCCCCATTAAAAGATTTTGAAGAAGATGAAGAAAAATAATCATTTTTTAATTATTATAAACAACAAATATGGAGAAAAAAAGGATTTCAGCTGCACTTGCAGCGGCAGGAATCGGATCCAGGAGAGCCTGCGAAAAAATT
>JAFGMJ010000157.1 GCA_016927635.1 Actinomycetota bacterium | reverse complement strand
TTTAATATCGTATTTATCTGAAAACCTTCCTGCAAGAAAAGTAGCAGCAAGCGAAATGCTTGAGCTTGCAAAGAGTATAAGGCCTATTTTGTCAAAACCGATGCCAAGCTGTTCTGATATCAAAGGTATCAAAGTGTCAATAGCTGTATACGCAACACCGAATAAGGTGAAAATAAAAAAAAGTACTTTGGCCTGGGTTGCCTTATTTGACATTTGTATCTTCTTTATTGCCAGCCTTTGCAATTTTATGCTGTTTTGCCTGGTACATGAAAGCTTCAAGCCTTGTTTCTGTCGTTCCCTGCTCAAGGCCGTCAAATGCAAGGTTTAACCAGGGCGTTTTATATTTTTCCCTGATGCTTTTTGAGGCGGCAGTCACCATAGTGCCCGGCATGCATGTAAAGGGAAGTACGTTTACTATGCCGTCAATATCTTTTTTAATCCATTCTATTGATTTTCCTATACTCAGGGCCGCTTCTCCAAACCATTTGATTATATAGGGTTCTGCATTATCCCAGATGTCATAAATATTTTCGGCTTCAGTGCTTATCAAGTTATTGTTTTTTAAAGGCCTTTCAAGTTTAACATGATATCTGTCAAGAAGCTTTTTGAACAACCTGTTGGCAATATAAAATTTGGCTCCCCCGGCAAGATTGGGCAAAAGCCTTGCAATCTCTTTAAATTCAGTTTTTGCGTTGAAATCATGTTTTGAGCCATTGCCGTTAAATGAAGCATATGCAGGTTTAAAGCCGGTAAAAATCTTATACAAAACATCTTTTTGCTTTATTGATATATCAAGCCTGCCTGTAGCGTTGGTATGATAAGCCCATTCGCTGAAATCAGGCAGCTCGACCTCGCCTCCCATTTCCTCTATTTTCCTCACAAGCTCATTATTGCTGTAAGGGTGATTTCTGACATATATCTCACCCACAACTCCGATCAAAGGCTTTAAGGCTGTTTCTGATTTAATATCTTCAAACTCATAAACAGCAAGCTGCAGTATTGAAGTCAGCACCTCGATTATATCGCTGCCCTGCGGCTGCTCAATACTTTGGATAACTTTTTTAAGAAGGCTTTCATAAATCCTATCCGATTCGCCTTTTTGTGCCTCATATGGCCTTTTTTTCCTTAAAAATTTATTCAAATAATCTATAGTTATCACACCCGCCAGGGCCTTTAGGTAAAGATTTAAACCTTTCCTGCCCTGCATGTCATATTCTTTATAAAACTGTGAACTTTCAATGGCGCCAGGCGCTATTATGGGAACGTCATAACCGAGCTCATCAAGAAGTATTTTTTGCATCTTGTTATACTGGCCAAAACGGCATGGACCGTGGGTAAGAGGCATAAGAAAGGCGCACTTTTCTGGGTCATTGTGCTTAAGGGTCTTTAAAATATCTCCAGTTGTTACAATATACGGATAGCATTCTTTTCCAAGAGTATATTTTCTTCCAAGTTCAAGTGTCTCGTAATCAGAAAGCATCACCTCTGCGTCTATGCCGGCTGATTTAAAAGCAGCTTTAATGGCATAAGAGCCGTCTCCCATATGCGGAATAAAGATTTTCCTGCCTGCCTTTCTTTTGAATGCGGGCTCTTTTTTATTGCCGGGTCTTTTTTGTTTTTGCGGCAATGCATGAAGTTTTTTAATATTGTCAAGCGAATCAAGAAAGGCCTCGCATCTTGTTATGACGCCTGCGCCCGCAGTGTGTTCGTCTATTTCTATTTTTAAGTAAGGTCTGTCTATCTCACGCTCAAAATACTGCATTATAAAAGAGTCCGGGCCGCATCCAAAGTTTGTAATATAAACAGGATAAAGGCGCCTGTCTTTTTTTATAATCTCTACAGCGCTTAAAATCCTGTCCCCGAACTCCCAGTACATATTTGACCACTGGTCAAATATGTCAACGCTTTCAAGGGGAAGGTAATCAAGAGGGACAGCCTGTATACCCGCATCCCTGAGCTTTCCAGGTATATCCATGCTTATATTTGCATCACAACTATTGTATGGCCTGCTTATTATTACTGCTGCAAGCTGGTCTTTCTTTAAGCTTTCAAAAAACTGCCTTCCTTTTTGCCTTATTTCATCATAGAAATACTGCTGGGCTTTATATGCCGCTGTTATGGCTTTATTGATAAGGGCCCGCCTGCTGCCAAGCTTTTTCCCAAGATTGTAAAGCTGCTCATTCTTTAAATATTCCCTGAAGCTGAAATTTATAAGCGGGTCAAGTATTTTTGAATGGTCTATATCCATGGAGGCCTTGACAAATGTTGAAATGCCCTGCACGAAAGGACATGGATAGCTTCCTGTCCTTGAACCCTCTATCCTGTCATCTGTACATGGCATGTCTCTTATGCCGGGTATGAATATATAGTCGACTCCCCTGTCAAGAAGGTTTTTGACATGCCCAAGAACGACTTTCATCGGAAAACATGTTTCTGCAACAACAAATGAAAGTCCGTCATTTATGATTTTTTTATTGGTCTTCTCAGAAAGCACAACTTCCATTCCAAGCTCTGTAAAAAAAGCATCCCAGAAAGGATAGAACTCATAAGTCAGCATAGTATACGGTATGCCTATCTTTATTTTCCCGGATACATTTTCATCATTTATTTTAACTGAAGTATCTGTATTGCCATTTATCTGCATTGCGCCAGGTTTGGCAGCTTTATTTTTTTGTCCGGCTTCAAGAGACCTTTTATATGAATTTATTAATATGTCATCTCTCTGGGCAAAAAGATCTGTGATTTTTTTACTGCCTGTTTTTTTCTTTTCGTATTTTTCGCATCTTCCGCCGTAATAAAGTGGTTCAGCATTTTCTATTGTGACTTTCTTTATCTCGCAAACATTTGGACAGCCCCTGCATTCAAAAGAGCTCTGTGAATATTTAATATCCTTTATTTTTTCAAAACCCCTGAATTTTGATGATGCAGGCGCATTTTCCATTGCTTTTATTGCAGTTCCTATTGCGCCGGTCACTTCATGATTGGGAGGCACTATTATGCTTTTTCCAAGATAATTTTCAAAAGCAGCGACCACTGACCTGTTAAAAGCGACAGCGCCCTGGAAAAATATTTTATTTCCTATTTTTTTGCGCGCCACAACCCTGTTAATATAATTTATTGCAATGGAGTAAGCCAGCCCTCCGAGAATGTCTTCTATGCAGGCTCCTTTCTGGTAATGCGAGTATACATTTGTCTCCATGAAAACAGTGCATCTCTCTCCAAGGTTTAACGGAGCTTTTGCACTCAGCGCGCGGTCGCCAAAATCCTGTATTTTTACATCAAATCTTTCCGATTGCTCTTCAAGAAATGAGCCCGTGCCCGCAGCGCATATTTTATTCATCTCAAAGTCTACTACTACACCTTTTTCAAGAGCTATATATTTGGAATCCTGGCCCCCTATTTCAAAAATGGTGTCCACTCCAGGATCAATATCGGCGGCTGCCGTAGCCTGTGCAGTTATCTCGTTTATTATTGTATCGGCTCCGACAAGGTCCCCGATAAGATATCTTCCTGAGCCTGTGGTGCCGACAGCTTTTACATTTATTTTATCCCCTATGCTATCTCCTATTATGGCGATGCCTTTCCTGACTGCTTCTATGGGCCTGCCTGCCGTCCTTAAATAGACTTTTTGTATTAATCGCTTTTGCCTGTCAATGGCAACTACATTTGTGCTTATGGAGCCCACGTCTATTCCGATATATGCGTCTGCTTCCAAGCCTTCAGGACAATTTTTTAAAAAATAATCATCAGGGCTGCTTTTTTCACTTTCCGGGTCAGGCAGGAGAGACTTTTCCAGACTTAAAGGAGCAAATGTCTCCTTTTTATATTCATGATGCAGATTATATTTTTCAAGAGCCTGTTTTGCTTTTAAAAGATCTGCCAAGTCACAGTCAGGTCCGTGGGCGTTTAAAGATGCTGGCTCGTATGCCATATCATTATTATCCTGTCCTCCGGTATTTGACAGGGCCTTAATTTTACCTTCTGAGGCATCCTTTTGTATTAGCGCAAGTGCAGCGCCTGCTGCACCAAAAGACTCATTGTGGCGCGGAACAAATATGTCTTCCTTAAGTATATCTTTGAAAGCCCTTATCATTGCCTGGTTAAAAGACACTCCGCCAAGAAAAATTATCGGCGGCACGAACTTTTTGCCTTTTACAATACCTGACTTAAAGCTTCGGGCCATAGCGTAACACAATCCAAGCGCAATATCCTCATCTTTTGCAGCTTCCTGCTGAAGGTGTATCATATCGGATTTTGCAAAAACGCTGCACCTGCCGGCAATTGTAGAGGGTTTTTCAGACTTGAGGGCAAGCTGGCAGAACTCTTCAATAGTAAGGCCAAACCTTGAGGCCTGCTGGTCAAGAAATGAGCCCGTGCCCGCAGCGCACAATTCATTCATTGCATAGTCTCCTGCTGCAAGGTCTATGAATTTTGAATCCTGGCCTCCTATTTCTATTACTGTATGAATACCGGGATTAAGTATTTTCACGGAAGTGGTTAAAGCTTCTATCTCATTTATAAATTCGGCTTCCAGCACTTCTGAAAGTGCCTTTCCGCCAAGTCCTGTAAATGCAATTTTTGCCTTTTGTGTTATTCTTCTTACTTCTGAAATTTGCTCCAGGTCCCTGGCAATAAGTTTTGCCGGTTCTCCATAGTGCCTTGTGTAAGGCATCACATCTATAATATTGTTTTTTTCATCTATGACTGCCCTGTTTACGCTGATTGCGCCAATATCGTAACCTATGTAATATCGCAAAGTCTGATTCCCTTCTGAATATTTTTTGCTATGAACCTAAGGTATTATAATGATTAAAAGAAAATATATCAAAACAAGTAAACGGCTGTTTAAATAATAATCATGTCCAAAATATCACTTGTATATAAATGATAGCACAGCAGAGTTAAACTCTTCTGCCTGCTCCTCCATTGGCACATGCCCTGCATTTTCTATTATTACAATACTGCTGCCTGCAATAAGATTGTTGAAAGCATATGCGTTTTTGATATCTATCCATCCGTCATTTTGGCCCCACACTATGAGCACCGGTATATTTATTTTAGAAAGCGCTGATTTAATATCATAAGGGGTATTGCCCTTAAGAATATATCTGTATGCAAGATTTGTGTTTTTGACTTTAAAGGGCTCAAGATAATTAGAGGCCACCTCGCTATTTACAAAGTCTTTGCTGTAAAAGGCAGAGCTTAAAAAATCTTTAAACCGTTCACTGTTTAAAAAGATATTGTAATACAAAATATCGACAAAAGGCTGCCCCAGAATTGAAGCAAATACAGGAGCTCCGTTTTCTTCAAGACCTGCGCTGTCTATTAAAATCAGCCCGTCAAATTTTACGGGCTGCTTGTCAAATGCTATAATTGATATCCTACCGCCCATTGAATGTCCCGCCACAGTGGCGCTTTTGATCTTTTTTTCCTCCATGAATTCAAGCAGTATTTCTGCCTGCTCCTCATGGGAATAATCAGATTTTAAAAGCCTTTCAGAATATCCAAAACCTTTTAAATCAATCGCATAGACATTAAAGCCAGAATCTGCAATAGCATCGATGTTGTTTCTGAATGTAAATACTCCTCCGCCCAGGCCATGAACAAGAATTATATTTTTCGTTTCTTTTTTTAAACCTTCCTGGCCGGAAGTTGCCTTCTTTTCAATATAATAAATGTCGGCTCCCCTGAGTTTTATAAAATCACCTTCCAGCTCCATTTTATGCGGCTCTAGGCCGGCAAACTTTTTGATAGAATATGATGTATATGCCCAGTATGAAAAAAATGCTACTATAATTATCAATAGAATTGAAATCAATGATAAAATACCTGCTTTTGCTTTTTTTGAGATCTTTTTCATATTTTTTATAAAACCCTTTCTTTTAAAAATAAATA
>JAFGMJ010000156.1 GCA_016927635.1 Actinomycetota bacterium | reverse complement strand
ATTAATAAAATTTAATATCCTGGTTTATAAATATTAATGACCTTTAGCAAACAGAGTAAAAGTGTTGCAGGCACTTTATCATGCAGGCTGTTTTTTTATGCATGTATTATATTTTTATTGCCGCTATAAAGAATTATAAATAATGAAAGATAATCTCTTAAATGCCTGGTTATTAAAAAATTTTCATGTGCAAACATTTTGGCATGCCTGCCCATGATTTTTGCCATATGCGGCCTGTTGAGCAGATATCTTATCCGGTATGCTGCTCCCTCAATAGAATAAACTAAAAACCCGTTATGATAATTCTTTATTTGCGTTGTTATTCCCCCTACTGCACCGCCCACAACAGGCTTTTCTTTCCACAATGCCTCTGAAACAACGAGTCCAAACCCTTCCTTTAATGATTTCTGTATCACTACATCTGCAGCTCTTTGTAAGGCATTGATTTCAATATTGCTGTCAGGCTCAAGGAGAAGTATGTGTATATCTGGGTCTGAACCTGCTGCAGTCCTGACCTCTTCAAGCACCTCCAGTCCCTCCGGGTCGTCACTGGCCACGCCCCCTGCAAGTATAAGCTGGCAGTTTATTTCTTTTTTAACAAGCCTGTATGCCTCGATAACACCTGCAGGATCCTTGAACCTGTCAAATCTTGAAACCTGAAGAATTATCGGCCTGTCATTTTTTATATTAAACGATTCAAGCACTTCACTGATTTTTTCCTGTGAAAGATCTTTATTTTTATCACTTAAGGGATCAATTGAAGGCAGTATTAAAAACTGCCTGTGAGGCAACTTTCTTGAAAATTTTGAAATCGAAAAAATACTTGCATCATACTGGTTTATATAATTTCTGAGATGTTTCCACAATGCCAGATCAGGTTTGGAAAGGTCAATATGACATCTCCAGACCCATTTTGCATTTTGGCTGTTGTAAAAATTTATTATAGGAAGAGGCTGGGGATCATGAATTACCACAATATCTGCATCAAGATCTATATCTTTTGAATTTTTTCTGTTAATTTCGAGATAGTATTCAAGCTCTTCACGGCTAAAACAGATCCTGTTGCCCTGAAGTGCATTATGGATATTTTTGGTTATCTTAAAAAAACCGTTATCCCCATTTATTATTTTCCAATGGCATTCAATGCCAAGTTCATTTATCAGGGGTATTAGCCTGTGAAGTATCTCTGCAACCCCGCCTCCTGTTCTGGTGGAGTTTACCATTATGACTTTTTTACCTTTTGTAAAGGATGCAAGATGATAAAGCTGCTCTATGTATTTTTTCCCGACTATTTCTTTGTAATCGCTCAGCCCTGGCAATATTTCCATAATATATCAGTCCTGTTTTAGCTTTTGATTGATGATTTTTAATATTTTATTCCTGTTTTCATCAAGGCTGTAAAAGTAAAAGTCTATTGCGCGTATTTTTTCAACAATTCCACCTTCATTAAAGTTTTCTTCAATCCACAGTGAAAATTCATCATGCTCTTTTTCTTTTTTTATTTTCCTGGATTCACAAAAATGATAATAAAGAGAGTTATTATTAATTTCCCTCAGATAATGGGTAAAAGATTCCAGCCCTGTAACTTTTATGCCTGAAGGTATTATTATTGATGTTGCGTAAGAAAAATAAAATTCAAGACCAGGTCTTGCCCAGGGTATGTTGGGCAGATCCCACATGTGTGCTTCTATCAGTTCAAGAAGCTGGGATTTTGCCTCACTGATTGTACGATAGTCATAAGGGTTGAAATTGCCTATTTTTTCAGCAAGAGCAAAGTCTTCCAGGGCATTGGAAGCCCAGTTTGCAAAATCGCAGTTATAATCCAAAATTTTTGAATGATATTTCAACTGTGACTGGAACATATGATGGAAAAGCACATTGTCTTCACATTCCTCAATTATTCCGATAAATTCCCTCAGATTTGATGCCCGATGCCCCGTCGGGCTTATCATTATTATGTAATCATAAAACTGAAATTCTTTCATAATCCTGTATTTTAAACATTTTTAGATTTAAAAAACTGTAATTATCGCTTATACATGCCCCTGTAATAGTTTAGGAATAAAAACCTGAGACGCAAACAATTTAGCCTGGTTTTTATAATACCCTTTGTGGATGCAAAAGTAAAATCTCAAGGCAAATAACATAAGAGAACAGCAGCCTGGGTACATATTAGCCCATTTTATACAATCACCTCTTATTTGAAATAAAAAAAATATTAACTATAATGAAAATCAAATAATATATAAACTTATTATTATGTCCGGCAATTTAAAAAAACTTATAATAGTCTCAAACCGGGTCCCCTATAATTTCATTAAAACAGAAAAAGGATTTACTTACAAAAGAAGTATTGGAGGACTGGTCACTGCCCTTGACCCCGTAATGTCGTTAAGAGGCGGAACATGGATAGGCTGGAACGGTTTTTTAAAAAAACAGAAAATAATTGAAGATAAAATAAAGCTTGAGCTTAATAATTCTGCAGGCTATGATATAAAATTTGTAAACTTAAATGAAAACGACGTAAACTTTTTTTATCACGGATTTTCAAACCGTACCCTGTGGCCTCTTTTACACGGATTTATATTCCAGACATTTTTTTATAATAATTACTGGCTGGGATACAGAAATGCTAATGTTAAATATGCAAAGGCCGTACTGGATGAAATCACCAATAATGAGCTGGTATGGATTCATGATTATCATCTTTTCCTGGTACCTGGCCTGCTAAGAGAAAAAAAACAGGACCTTGCTTTATCTTTTTTCCTCCACATACCTTTTCCAAATTATGAGATAATAAGGACCCTGCCATGGCACAGGGATATACTCAAAGGTATGCTTGCATGCGATCTTGTAGGCTTCCAGACAAAAAATGATGCCAACAATTTCATGACTTCTTGCAAAAGGCTTCTTGGGCTTGAAATTGATTTTAAAAACTCCATCCTTTTTTATAACGACAGAAAAGTCACTGCCAGCCATTTTCCCATAAGCATTGATTATCGAAGGTTCAGAATTGTTGCAAAAAGCGAACGCACAAAAAAAATGCTCAAAAGAATAAAAACAGCTACCCGCGGCATAAAAATAATACTAAGCATTGAACGTCTTGATTATACAAAGGGTATAAAAGAAAGACTTCTTGCAATTGAAAGATTTTTCGAAAAATACCCCCGATATAAAAAAAATGTCATATTTATTCAGATATCTGTTCCCAGCAGGGCAAAAATAAAGGAATATATCAGTTTTAAAAATGAGATAGATGAACTTGTCGGAAAAATAAATGGAAAATTTTCTGAAGAATTATGGTCCCCTGTGCTTTATATATACAAAGCGCTGCCGCAGGATAAGCTTGCAGCTTATTATCAGATTGCAGATATTTGCCTTGTAACACCGCTTCGCGACGGCATGAATCTTATTGCAAAAGAATATACAACATGCAGGTTAGACGGTGAAGGAGTGCTCATCTTAAGCAAGTTTGCAGGTTGCGCAGATGAATTAAAACATCATTCTGTTATGGTAAATCCATACGATACTGAAGCAGTTGCAGACAGCATAAATTATGCTCTTCACCTTGACACAAGTTCAAAAAAGAAAATGATGTCAGCTCTTCAGGAAACAGTCTCCAAAAACGATGTATATAAATGGTGCGATGATTTCCTGGCAGGTTTTGAAAAGTCAAGAGAAAAATCATCATGAAAAAACTTAAATATGTTTTTGATTATCTTGACTTTATAAAAGAAATAATTTATAGAAGTAACAAAACTTATCTTTTTCTTGATTATGACGGTACGCTCACAGAGATAGTAAACGACCCCGGCAATGCTGCTCCACCATCAAATCTTCAACACATTTTTAAAGAATTTAAAAATGAGAATTTCATAATCAGCATTGTTTCCGGCAGGCACCTTGCAGATTTAAAAAAAATACTTGCAGGTTTAAAAACAGACATGTTAAACCTTGCAGGAAGCCATGGAAACGAAATAATCTTTGCCGGCAGAAGTTTTGCAGAAAAACCTTATCCGGAAATGCATGTAAATAAAAATAACCCTCTTGAAAACATTGAAGCAGAAATCATGAGAATTTGCGGCAACACGGAAAATATAAAAATAGAAAAAAAGCCTGCCTCCTTTGCCCTTCATTACAGGAACTTACCCTTAAGACAGTTTGGAATAATAAAAAAAATAATAAAATTCCTTGAGGCACAGAAACAAGCCCAGGATTTCAAATACATGCAGATGAAAAAAGTAATTGAAGTTATGCCATCATATTTCAATAAGGCAGCCACTGTTAAAAAAATTATCAACCACTATGAAGGATATGATAAACACAATGAGAAAAAATGGGGCGGCCTTATTATTTGTATTGGCGACGATACTACTGACGAGGACCTTTTTAAGGAAAATAAAACTGGTATTAATATAAAGGTCACAGAAAACCCCGGAAGTTGCCTGACCCTGGCAGAATATTATTTAAAAAACCCGGAAGATGTATTATTATTTCTGAAAAAAATATTATTGTATTCTTAAAATAAAATTAAACTGGCTTTCAAAGGAAAATATTTAAAATAATTAAAAACTTAAGTAATTACCGGAAAGAAGGAAAAATGAAATTTCTTGTAACAGGCGGAACAGGTTTTACGGGCAGCGCACTTGTTGAATATCTTTTGGATAAGGGCCATGAAATCACTGTGCTTGACAATCAGGAGGGCATATTTTTTGAACATCTTAAAAACAAAGGCGCAAATATTATACTTGGAACAGTCACTGACAGGCAGACAGTCGTAAAAGCGCTGGAAGGCGTTGAAGGTGTTTTTCATCTTGCTGCAGCTTTCAGGCAAATAGATGCGCCTGACAAAACTTACTGGGACATAAATGTTGAGGGCACAAGAATCATGTGCGAGGAGTGCCTTAAGAAATCTGTTAAAAAGTTTGTATACTGTTCAACGCAGGGAATACATGGTGATATAAAAAATCCTCCGGGAAATGAAGATTCCCCTGTAGTCCCAGTTGATTATTACCAGTTTTCAAAATATGAAGGAGAAAAAGTCGTAAAAGAATTTGCGCAAAAAGGCCTCAGGAGTGTTATTATAAGGCCCACCGCAATTTACGGGCCCGGGGACCCTGAAAGATTTTTATATCTTTTTAAATTT
>JAFGMJ010000155.1 GCA_016927635.1 Actinomycetota bacterium | reverse complement strand
ATTATAATAAAAAACAAAAATTTTTTACTGATTATAAAAAATAAAGGCATTCATTAGGTATTTTAATTGCAATAAAACTTAAATGGCTATAAAAAAAAGTTTATTATTAAAAAAACCTACTGCAAAAGGATTTATATTTTTTGCCATAGCTGCCCTTTTGATGATAGCATGCACGCCTTTGCTTGTCTGCTGCACAAATAACGCTTCAAATGATAATTCAGAGCAATTATTTAAAGAAGGCCCGCCGGAAATTGAAAATGTGGTCTTATGCAAAAATGTGGATGAAGATTTTGCCCCTCTTGAGCCAACGGATATCTTTGCCCAGGGCACAAACTCGATTTATCTGTCAGTCCAATTTAAAAATTTTACAGATAAAAATTCTTTAAAGGTAATATGGAGTTATCAGGATACCGGCAATGAACTTGCAACACAAGTATTTACGCCAGACCGGCAGGGTTCGGGCTATTATAGTTTTAATATAAAGATTTCAACTTCTTTTCCGCCTGGAAACTACAATGCAAAGGTTTATTTTGATCAAAAACAGGTAAAATCACTGGATTTCAAAATAGAATAACTATATTGCAGATATGCCGGCAAGGCAGAATAAATGCATGGTTTGGATAAACTTTTTTACACGCAAGCCCTATAGTTTCTTCAGCCTTCCGCAGCCTTCTGAATTAATTATTATATTTTCAATGCCTGCCATTTTTAAAAAAAAGCACTTAACTGAAGCTTTTGATATAACCCTTATATATTTCGGGTTCGAAATTGAATCATTTACTGCAAAATCAAGGTTTTCTATTTTACAGATATTATTTTGCTTTAGATTTTTATAGAAATATATATTGATAATATTTGAATAATCATTTTTTAATATTGCGCTCCCATAAGCCTGCGCAGCGTCTATGTTTATCTCTTTAGCGGCTTCTTCTGCAGCAATCATGCATGCCCTGCTTATCTCTTCCTTATAAACAAATGCCCTGCCAATATCTATGACCATGCCGGCAAGCATAAAAATAACTGGCATCAGAATTGCGCTCATAAGCAGCACATTGCCGTTTTCCTTAAAATATTTACAATTTTTTTTACCCTGAAAATTAATTATTGCCGGCCTTTTTTTAAAATATGACTTCACCAAAATTATGCCCTCCTGAAAAGCTCTCCGCCTTATTACTTGTGCCATTGTAGCCAATATTTATTGACCTGTATCCGTTTACAGGGTTGCTGAAATAAGCATGGACAACTTCGCCGCTCTGGGCATAAAGATAAATGTGAAGCGTGCTTTTTTCATTTCCGGCATAATCAAACCTGGTAAAAGTCTCTATGGAGCCTTTTTCTGAAGGGCTTACCGCTTTATCAAAAATAACTGTCTTTATAATTCCCTTATCCTTATACCTGATTGTTTCCTGGTAAATATATAATCTGCCTATTTTCTTTAATTCTTCATCTTTTTGACGCTCACTGTTGTCTATTTCCCACATAATGGCAAGCTCCATGCCGCAATCACTTCCCTGTCCGTTTTTATGCCACCTTGTAAAAATATATTCTGGGCTTTTCTGTACTGTTATTTTTCCGTGAAAAGGCTCTGCATAATAACCAGAACTTACCAAGGTATTTTTATATTCATAATGGCTCGTATCCACCCACTGTTTTTCAATATAATTTTCCCAGTGCCCGCTTTCAACTTTATAAGAAGTATCTACCCAGTAAACCCCTGTTCTTTCTTCCCAGTGTGAAGTATCAATAACCCTGTAATCAGTGTATGGCTTCCAGTAACCCGAACTTACCCAATTGGTACTTGTCCGTTTTTCCTTAACAAATTTAAAAACAAATACATATTTTACTGCATAAACCTGTCCGCCTCTTGCAGGCCGGTAGTCTATGGTATAAACATGCACAAGATATTTTTCCCCGTTATAGGTGATTTGTTTCATTCCCTTATATTTTGAGGCAAATGAATATACGCTCCATCCGTAACTGTCTGTTCCATAAATTTTGGAAAAATATACAGGTTTCTGAACCTCCACATAACTGACTGTTGCCTCCCAGCAAGACGTGTCCACATATCTGTATTCAGTGTATGGCACTGTTTTGCTGCTTTTGACCCAGACCCGGTAATTGCCTGTTTTCCAGTAACCATCATTAACAATATAAGAAGTGTCAACCCAGCGCTTCTTTTCAATTTCTCTGTAATAGCCGTCATTTATATAGACTTCTTTTGATTCCCAGTGCGAGGTATCTACCCAGATTTTTTCCTGGCCTGGGCTTTCCACTTTCAGCCATTCATCACCATGTATTGCCGTGGGAAAAGAAAACATCTGGATAAAAAAAATAAAAATGAAAATAATTGTCAGGAAATACGCATAACCCGCAAATTTACTTCTCTGTTTATTTTTAAAAAAACCAAGGATAAGTAAAAAACAGACATTTCTTTCATTTATATGATTTTTTATTGATTGTTTTTTTATACTGTTATTAAAAAACAATGCAGCCTCCTTTTTTCTATAGAAAACATTGACATCTCTTTATGCATATTTTATCT
>JAFGMJ010000154.1 GCA_016927635.1 Actinomycetota bacterium | reverse complement strand
TAATAATATTTCAAATGCTTATAGTATTATTATACTAGATATTTAATCTATTAAAAGTATGGCCTTGCTGGTATTTTAATAAAATGGAAACAGTAAAAGATTCTGAAATGATTAAACAAGACGCTCAGAAGAGCTATCGCTACATCAGCCTTATAACAGGGCTATTTGTCGCTATCCTGCTTATATCAAACATAGCTTCTACAAAAATAATTCAGATATGGAAGTTTACTTTTGATGGAGGGACCATACTTTTTCCCCTCTCTTATATTTTTGGAGATATACTGACAGAGGTTTATGGCTACAAAACAGGCCGCAAAGTCATATGGATAGGTTTTTTATCAGCCACTTTAATGTCATTGACGCTTGGCCTTATAGGGCTTATAAAGCCTGCGCCCGGATGGGAGTTACAGGATGCTTACATGAAAATACTTGGCCAGACGCCCAGGATTGTAACAGCTTCACTTGTGGCATATATCGCAGGCGAATTCTCAAATTCAATAACTCTTGCCAAAATGAAAATACTCACTCGGGGAAAATATCTCTGGACGCGAACCATTGGATCGACTGTAATAGGGCAGGCCATAGATACGGCTTTATTTGTGCTGATAGCTTTTGGCGGAGTTTATGACTGGAGGCTGGTTTTTCTTATTTTACTGTCCAATTATATTTTCAAAGTCGGCTTTGAAATATTGCTTACACCAGCTACTTACCTTATTGTAGGATTTCTAAAAAAACGTGAGCAGACCGATTATTATGACAGCAGAACAAATTTTAATCCATTCAGGTTTTTTGATTAAAATTATTTCAACCTATCCTGGCTTTCCGGCCTATTCAGGTTCTTCATAAGGATTGGGATACCTGAAATGTCCGACTATTGTATATTCAAGAAGCTTATCGACTTCGCTGACTTTACCGAATTCCTTTGATATCATTATCACAAGAGGTACACCCTGGTCGTTGGTTCTTGAAGATATAAACCCTCCAAGATCCTGGTAGGGGTTATCCGGGTCAAACTGGAAATAAACAATATCTCCAGGCTGCCACTGGATGTCTTTGTTCTCAAGACTGTAATCTATTTCAAGTTCAAGGGCATTTCTCTTAAAAAATTTTTCCTGAAAGAATACATCCCTGAAATCTATGTATTTTATTGGCTCTTTCCTGTTCTTTATATCCAGAGGATAATCCTCTTTATGCTCCTCCATATCTTTATATATAAGCTCCATAAGGTCATAACCTGCATCCCTCAAAACAACAGATATAACATCAGTAGATATCCATACATTATCTGACGGGTAACCTGTTTCCGGATAAACCTGGTATCCATACTCAATGTCTTCCTCAAGAAGCTCCATAAGTCGCAATACTATGTTTTTCTGGGTATCGCTCAGCACATATTCAGCGCTGGTATCTTCTGTGGCCAGTTCAGTCTCCTCAACGACTGCTTCCAGGGTTTCAACAGTATTTTCCAGATCAGGCATTTCAGTTGTAAGAGATTCCTCTTCAGGTTCTGAAGCAATAGCCTCTCCGGAAGCTTCTTTGCTTTCAGGAGGTCTGTAAGGAGCATTTACGGTAAGCTCAGTAATGGGAAGAGGTTTTGGCGAAACAAATAAATCCTGTGGTATTTTTATAATAACATCCTTGTAATTGGAATACAGCATCCATAACTGAAGCGCAGAAAGCAGTATTATTACAAGTATAAGTATTTTAAATCCCTGGCTTTTTCTTATATGTATTTTTTTAACCTTTTCCATAATAACATTGAATCCGCAAAGCTGCTGTGTGCGGGTATTTTAAAATATATTTATGTGACGTTTAATTAATTATAATATATTAAAACCCGTTAAAAATAAAATCAATTCAGGAATGGATATTAAACTTTACATTTATATATTCTTATATATACTATATAACTTAATTTACAAATCATTTTTATTTTTTGCTGACAAAAACAATTATTAGCTGAATTGGAAAATAATAAAAATCTCAGACTTTTGACAGGAAATGAAGCTATAGCGCGAGCAGCATATGAATCAGGCGTGACAGTTGCCACTGCTTATCCAGGCACGCCTTCCACAGAGATCCTTGAGAATGTATCCAGGTACAGCCAGATCTACTGCCAGTGGTCAGTAAATGAAAAAGTTTCGCTGGAGGTTGCTTCTGGCGCAAGTATTGCGGGGGCAAGAGCCCTTGTGGCAATGAAACATGTAGGACTAAATGTTGCAGCAGATCCTTTTATGACGCTGTCCTACACTGGCGTTACAGGCGGGCTTGTAATCATATCTGCAGATGATCCAGGCATGCACAGTTCACAAAATGAGCAGGATAACAGGTTCTATGCCAGATTTGCAAAAGTTCCCATGCTTGAGCCATCTGACAGCCAGGAAGCCCTTGATATGGTTAAGGATGCATTTGAAATAAGTGAAAAATTTGACACACCAGTTCTTGTAAGGACAACCACAAGAATATCCCATAGCCGTTCAATGGTGATGACAGGTTCACGCCAGGATAAAAAGCCCAAAGATTATGTCAAGAATTCATGTAAATATGTGATGATACCCGCATATGGGCGAGAAAGGCATTTAGCAGTTCTTGACAGATGGGAAAAACTGAAAGAATTGTGCGAACAGGGTTATTATCATTTACTGCATACCCCGCAAAGCAGCAAAGCTGTCAAAGATATAGGAATAATAACATCAGGCGTGTCATACCAGTATGCAAGAGAAGTATTTGATAACGTGCCTGTTTTAAAGCTCAATATGACAAATCCCGTATGCAGCAATATAATTTCTGAGTTTTCCAGGGACAAGAGGCTTGTTATTGTTATTGAGGAGCTTGAGCCATTCCTTGAAGAGCATATCAGGCTTTTAAATCTAAAAGTTGAGCTTGCAGGCAAACAGTTTTTCCCTGCATATGGTGAACTTGGAATTTCCGCACTGGAAAAAGTCTACTGCCAACTTTTTGGAACTGCTTCGGGCAAAGCTGCTGATAATAATAAGGTATCCGGTGAGAAAATAATTGAAGATACGCAGCGGATAGAATCCTTTAAAGGCTATACTGCTAAAAAATTGAGACAAGATGAAATACTTGCAGGCCTTCCGCCAAGACCTCCGGTGCTGTGCGCAGGGTGTCCTCACAGGTCAGTTTTTCATGTGCTTAAAAAGTTAAAAACTGCTGTAATGGGTGATATAGGGTGTTACACGCTCTCAGTGCTGCCCCCGCTTAACAGCCTGGACAGCTGCCTTTGTATGGGTGCAGGTGTAGGGCAGGCCCTGGGTATGGAAAAAGCAAACAAGGATTTTAAGGGCAGGGTCGTGGCTGTAATCGGTGACTCCACTTTTTTCCATTCAGGAATAACCGCAACAATCGATAATGCATATAATAATGGCACTAATGTTATAATCGTTCTTGACAACGGCACAACTGCAATGACGGGGCAGCAGGATCACCCCGGCACTGGCAGAACTCTTATGTCAAATACCTCAGTGCAACTAAAACCTGAAGATTTTGCAAAAGCTGCCGGTATTAAAAACATCAGAGTCGTGGACCCTTCTGATATGAAAACATTAAAAAAAGTTTTTGAAGAGGAGCTTAATAGAGATGAGCTCTCTTTTGTAGTCTGCAGGAGGCCCTGTGTGCTTATAGAAAAACCAAAAATAATTTCAAAAGTATATATTGACCAAAACATATGCAAAGAGTGCGGCCTGTGTCTTAAATTCGGGTGCCCCGCAATTGAATTTAAAGATTCAAGGTATTCGATAAACAGCGTGCTGTGCACCGGCTGCAATGTTTGCGCTGACATATGTAAATTTAAAGCTATAATTAAGAAAAAATAAAAAAATTAAAACATTTTTATGGTAAAAAACGACAATAATAACAATAATTACAAGAAAAATGTCACAATTATAGCCCAAAAAGGGGCTGATTATGCACGGAAGTGGGAAATTTCTTTAAAAAACGGAGAAATACTTTCCGTTTTATTTACTGGAGTAGGAGGTCAGGGAATAATTCTTGCAACCACGGTTCTTGCGCATGCCGCAATAAATGCTGGTTTTGATGTGAAGGTTTCTGAGGTGCATGGAATGGCTCAAAGAGGCGGCAGTGTTGAGGGCAGTGTAAGGATTGGTAAAAAAGTATATTCTCCAACAATTAATAAAGCAGATTTCATAGTGGCTCTTGAACAGCTGGAAGCTTTGCGCTATATTCAAAAACTTGCTTTCGAAGGTTTTATACTTGTAAACGAATATAAAATATATCCTGCATCTGCCTCTGTAAAAGAGTCAAATTATCCTTCAGACGTTGCAGAGATGATATGCAGTTTTACAAAAAATTATTACTTTATAAAAACTGTTGAAACCGCAAAAAAGCTTGGCAATTTAAAGGTTTCAAATATGATAATGACTGGCGCTTTATCAGAATTTCTGCCATTTTCCAGCCGCTGCTGGATTGAGGCTTTAAAAGACAATGTCCCTGAAAAAGCAGTCAATGTAAATATAGATGCTTTCAATACGGGCAGAGGTTTTGCTAAAAACTAAAATTAATACTATAAACTGGGGGTGTCGATGCCGGTACAACAATTAACAATATTTCTTGAAAACCAGGCCGGAAGGCTTGCTGAAGTGGCAAGAATACTAAAAGACGGCAATATTAACCTGCAGGGTTTTTCCACAACCGAGGCAAGGGATTACGGTATACTTCGCCTTGTTGTATCTGACACTGAAAAAGCAAGGCAAAAGCTTAAAGATGCCGGTTTTACTACACATGTAGCTGAGGTTATCTGTTTTTCTGTTGAGGACAGGCCTGGAGAGCTGTCGCGCATTCTTGATATACTGGCCAATGAAAAATTAAACATTGATTATATTTATGTTATTGCAGGTACACGGCTAATTATAAGTGTGGATGATGTAAAAAGGGCAGAATCAGTACTTAAAGACAATAGCATAAGTTTATGCTGAGTAATTAAAACTATTTTAACTCTAAAAAATGAAAGGAGGTAGCAGATGTTAGGATTTGCCGGATTTTCTGTTTTTCTTGCATATATTCTGTGCATACTATCCACAGTATTCTGCATAATATACGGCGCGATTATGTGGAATAAGGATAAATAGGTTATCGCCTGGCAGCTTATAAGGCGGAATATAAGACATCATAAAGAATTTCATTTTAAACGAAAGGGAGGGATTTATGAATATTTTTGTTCTTTCTATTATTATAATAGTATACCTGTTAATTATTGGTTACCTGGGTTATCTTGGCTACAGGGGTACAAAAACATCAGGTGACTATATGGTGGCAGGCAGACAGATACACCCCTATATAATGGCAATATCCTATGGCGCAACATTTATTTCAACCTCTGCAATAGTGGGATTTGGCGGAACAGCAGGTGTATTTGGCCTTGGGCTTTTATGGCTAACCTTTCTTAACATAGCCCTTGGTATCGCTGTTGCATTTATATTTTTTGGAAAACGGACACGAAGAATGGGCCACAATCTTGATGCACACACATTTCCTGAACTTCTTGGAAGAAGATATAATTCAAAATTCATTCAGGTGCTGGGCGGCGTGGTAATATTTGTTTTTATGCCTCTTTACACAGGCGTGGTGCTAATAGGTGCAGCAAGATTCATTGAAAGCACTCTTAATGTAAATTTTGTACTTGCGCTAATGGTGTTTTCAATAATTATAGCTGCATACGTAATTGCCGGCGGCCTGAAAGGTGTTATGTATACGGACGCTCTGCAGGGCACAATTATGTTTGTTGGCATGATTGCGCTTCTTGTTTTAACCTATATAAAAACTCCCCATGGTTTTATAGGCACACATCAGCTCCTTACAGACCTTGCGAGCAAGGTCCCGGAAAACCTTGTAGCCGGAGGCCATCAGGGCTGGACAACTATGCCGGCTCTTGGTTCACCGCTGTGGTGGAGCCTGGTTTCTACAATAGTGCTTGGCGTCGGTATAGGCGTACTTGCGCAACCTCAGCTTGCAATAAGGTTCATGACTGTAAAAAGCAATAAGGAACTTAACAGGGCTGTTCTTGTAGGAGGAATATTTATCCTTGCAATGACTGGCATAGCATTTGTAATAGGCGCTCTCTCAAATGTTTATTTCAATGAAGAGCTGGGTAAAATATCCGTCGCTGTGGCTGAGGGAAATACTGACCTTATAATGCCGACTTTTATCAATATGGCTATGCCGAAATGGTTTGTATATGTCTTCATGGTGACACTTCTTGCAGCGGCAATGTCAACAATAAGCTCACAGTTCCATGTAATAGGCACTTCTTTTTCAAGGGATATGCTCGGGATAGGCAATGTTCCAAACAACAGTGACGCAGCAGCCGAACAGGTAAGGCCTACAAAGGGTGTTCTGCTTACAAAAATAGGAATAATCATAGGCATAGTGATTAGTATTGTACTTGGATATTACCTGCCTGTAAGCATTATTGCAAGGGGCACATCTCTATTCTTTGGAGTTTGTGCAGCTACTTTTCTTCCAATGTTTATATGTGGCCTTTTCTGGAAAGGCTCAACAAAAGCAGGAGCAATAAGCGGCATGGTTGTTGGAATAGTATCCAGTGTTTTCTGGATGTTTTTTGTTCACAAGGCAAATGCTGAAATGCTGAAGCTTGTAATTGTATTGACAGGCAAACCCAGCATATTTGATTACCCATGGAATGCAGTAGACCCGATAGTGATTGCTTTCCCGCTTGCATTTATCGTAACGATTATCGTGAGTCTTTTCACAAAGAAAATGCCAAAAGAGATCATAGATAAGAGTTTTAAATAATTGTATTTAGCATATTGTTTGTGCCGGATAAAAGTCTCTGGCAGCCTATGGCAGAATAGAAGCAGGTTTTAATTAGGCCTGGTCTTTAAGTCAAAAAACATGCCGGACACTAAATATTCTTTACAGCTGATATTATCCGGCACAAACAAAATTTTTTTGCTCAGGAAATCATTTGC
>JAFGMJ010000001.1 GCA_016927635.1 Actinomycetota bacterium | reverse complement strand
TTCATCTATCTTTCTTGGAAGCCTGCCATAGTGTCCGCTAATAAGTTTTTTTATTTCATCATTTGTGATTTCCCATCTGTAATCTGAAATAATTGAATTTAATATTGCCTGGCTTCCTATTATCTGCCCTACAGGAGTTGAAAGAGAGGGATTGCCGATTTCATTTTTTATCCTGAAGACTTCATCAAGCACAAGGTCGATTTTGCTGCTTTCCCCAATCTCATTTAATTGATTATTTATACTTGTCAAAAGCCATTTGGGAAGAAGGTTGCGGTTCTTATTGCTGAAAATAAATCCTGCAAGAAGCATTTCCTTTTTTATCATGGGGTATATGTTCTGTTTGAACCATTCAAACAGCTCCAGCACTTTGAGATAATCAGCCTCCACTATGTTTTCGGTGTCTTTAAAACTTAAAATAAATGGAAAAATCGCAGGGCTTAAATCATTATATGAAGAGGGTATAAGACTCATATCAACGCCTGAGCAGCCATTTATGCAGGCATTATAATAATTGGCTACCTGCAGCCCCCTCAGATTATATGCGCTTAAATAAAATCTTGAATTTAAAGCTGTGGTAAGACCTTTAAAAAGCTCCTGGGATCTGTGGGGCAGAAGTGTTGACTCAACGTCTTTTATACATATGCTTTCACAACCATAATTTATCAGCTTCTCAGAAGTTTTAATATAATAATCATTATTTTGCATGTCATCATATATTATGGTTCCCTGGCAGACGCTTCCGCTTTCTTTTATTTCAGAGATTATAAGCCTTAGATTTTCAATATCATTAAGAGCATCATAAACTTTGAATCTGTCAAAGCCTGATTTAATGGACTGTTTGATGAATTTTTTTATGACTGTCTTGGGATATACTTCCATACCCACCAGGTTCCTGGCACCTATCAGCGCTACAAGCAAAAGCTGTGGGCTGCTGCTTTTTATTCTATCGACTATTTCAAAAGGGTTTGCAAAAAACCTGTTTTCCAGCATTTTCTCAAAAGCTGAACCGCCGAATATTTCGACACTTTCAAATTTGACCTTGCTTATATGGTCGATTATGCGGCCAAGCAATTTGCCGTTTATAAAAGTAGCGTCTATATTCTGGAAAATATCACGTATGGTTATATCGTTTATTTTAATTTTTTTCATGGTTGCCTTTGATTTTGTAAAGATTTAATATTATTGCTATTTTTAACATATCAGGTATGAAAAAAGGTGCAACACCTGCCGCTATAGCTGTTTTAATAATATGGGCAACTGAGCCACTGTGATAACTCATGAGATAAAAGTGGCCAGTAAGATGCAGGCAGCCGAAAAAATAAATAACTGAAAGTCCGGCCAGGCAGGACAAAAACAATGCCATTGAATCTGGCAGTGATATAAAATTTTGCCATGCTGAACTTTTTCCCGGATAAGTAATTCGCCGTGCTGCAGAAAATAAGGCAGTGTTTTTTTCCCTGTATTTATCATAAATATATCCAGCCAGAAATGCGCCTGCAGTAAAGCCTGCAATATATCCACCTGTCGGTCCTGTAAGAGCTGCAATGCCGCTGTTAAATCCTGCAAAAACAGGCAGTCCAATAAGGCCCATAGCAATATATTGTATTTGAGATATAACTGCCCAGTACTTGCCAAGCATTACTGCAGATAAAAGCACTGTAAGCACCTGCATTGTCATGGGAACAGGCGTAAAAGGCAGGTAAATAAAACTATTTGCAGATATACATAGAAGAAGTGCAAATACTGTTGAAAAAACAGGTTTAAAAAGGGTATTTGCCAGAATGCTACCCGACACGGGTATTCCAGTTTTTATATTCAAAGTTTCTTCATTCATTATATTAATCTCCATTTAAAAATGTTAAAGGATATATATTGTAAAATGCAACAATAAACTTCCAGCAATAATTAAAAGCTATGCAGTAATTTAAAAAGACGCTGGAAGCATTGATAAAGTTTCAATAGCCTTTACCTGAAGCAATTATTAAATAATGAATTTATACCTTTAGAAAAATGAAACCTCAAAGGCATTAATGCGTCTTTTAATACGATTTTAAAAAACACTACAGTTATTATATAAATTTAAAAATAAAAAGTATCAAATCTATTCCTGGAGGGAAAAAATGCATTATTTTCTGACTGAAGAGCAGCAGATGATCGTGGACATATGCAGGCAGATAGTCAAAGAAAGGATAATCCCTGCAAGGGCAGAGCTGGATGAAAAGGGAATATTTCCAAAAGAGATAATTGATGAAATAGCAAAAAGCGACCTTTTCAGGTTGTTTGTACCTGAAGAATACGGAGGCATGGGCACCGGTATTTTCGAGGTCTGTCTTGCTACTGAAGAACTGAGCAGGGGGTGCCTTAGCGTTGCAACGACTTATGCTGCAAGCGGGCTTGGATTTATACCTATAATAGTAATGGGCAATGAAGAGCAGAAACAAAAATATCTGCCTGCGCTTGCAGAAGGCAGCAAGCTCGCAGCGTTCGGCCTTACAGAGCCTGAAGCCGGCAGTGATGCCGCCGCCATAAGGACAAAGGCTGTAAAAGACGGAGATTTTTATATTTTGAATGGAACTAAACAGTGGATAACAAACGGTGGAGAGGCAGATGTTTATACGATATTTGCCGTTACAAATCCCGACAAAGGCGCAAGAGGCGTAAGCGCACTCATCGTTGAAAAAGGCACACCCGGTTTTGAATTTGGAAAAAAGGAAAATAAACTTGGCATCAGGGCATCTGCAACAAGGGAACTGATATTTACCGACTGCAGGGTTCCTGCAGAAAACAGGCTGGGTTCAGAGGGTATGGGCTTTATAACTGCAATGAGGACTTTTGACCAGTCCAGACCGGCTGTTGGGGCTCAGGGTGTTGGCGTGGCTCAGGCAGCGCTTGAAGTGGCGCTTGATTATTCAAAGGTGCGAAAACAGTTTGGGGCCGCTATATCTTCTTTTCAGGCTATACAGCATATGCTTGCTGATATGGCAACACAGGTAGAGGCTGCAAGAGCCCTTGTATATCACGCAGCTAAAGTAATGGACAGCGGAGAGAAAAATGTCGCGAAATTATCAGCTATGTCAAAGCTTTTTGCATCAGATGTTGCAATGAAAGTCACAATTGATGCAATTCAGATACTAGGCGGTTACGGGTATATGAAAGAGTACCCGGTTGAAAAAATGATGCGGGATGCAAAGATAACACAAATATATGAAGGAACTAACCAGATACAGAGAAATGTAATTGCGCTTGAATTAATAAAAAGAGGGGTATTTTAATGTCAGAGATTTTTAGGATAATTGTATGCATTAAACAGGTTCCGGGAACTACAGAGATCAAAATCAACCCAGAGACAAATACGCTTGTAAGAGAGGGCGTGGAAACAATTATAAATCCTTTTGACTCTTATGCAATAGAAGAGGGGGTAAGGATTAAAGAAAGATTTGTCTCTACGGGTTCTTCGGCAGACGATATAGAAGTAGTTGCATTGACTATGGGCCCGCCGCAAGCAGAATCAATGCTCAGGGAAGCGATATCACTTGGAGCGGACAGGGCCGTACTTCTTTCAGACAGGGTATTTGCGGGAGCTGATACATGGGCTACAGCCCTTACACTTAAGCATGCGATAAAAAAATTTGAAAAATATAACATTATTATTTTTGGAAAGCAGACTTTGGACGGTGACACCGGCCAGGTTGGGCCGGAGCTTGCGCATATGCTGCATATTCCATTTATCGGATACGCCAGCAGTATCGAGGAAATAGACAATCGAAAAATGACTGTAAAGAGGCTGGCAGAGGACAGATATGAGACTTTTGAAATAAGGCTGCCTGCAGCAATATCTGTAGGAAAAGATATTAATGTGCCAAGAGTTCCCTCTCTCAGGGGCAAACTAAGGGCTAAAAATGAAAAAATACCTGTCTGGAGCGCATCAGAACTTGATATGGATGAAAATCACGCAGGCCTGTCAGGCTCTTATACCCAGGTTATTAAGATTTTCACGCCAAAGCATTTATATGAAGTTAAAATGATGGAGGGTGGTCCGGATGAACAGGTTGAAGAACTGTTTGGCAAATTAAAAGAAATAAACGTCTTATAAGCTTTTTTATGGCAATAGCTCAATTTTTTTGGATATGATTATTTAATAAGGATTTTAAATAAGAATATTTTTTGAATTTTTTGTTAATGAAAGGAATTTTATCAAATTGGAAATAAAAGTTGACCACTCAACATGCACCGGATGTTCTTTATGCAGGAATGTATGTATGTATGATGCGATTGAAATAATTGAAGGCAAGGCAATAATAAACGAGAACTGTGTTTTTTGCGGCGCCTGCATAGACGCATGTAAATTTAAGTCAATTGAAATTACCGGAATAGCCCAAACGCATGAAGATTTTTCAGCATATAATGGTGTAATGGTATTTATTGAGCAGCATGACGGTATTATTGCAGATGTAGGATATGAACTTTTAAGCGAGGGTAGAAAGCTGGCTGATATTTTAAAAACAGCACTTTATGGCATACTTTTAGGTCATAATTTAAATGAAAATATCGGTGGAATTTTTGATTATGGCATAGACAGGCTGTATATTGCAGACAATGAGATATTTAAGAATAACCTGGATGATGTATATTCCAAACTGCTGGTGCAGGCGATAAATAAATATAAACCTGACATCTTTCTTGGTGGCGCAACAAGTTTTGGAAGGACACTTCTGCCAAAGGTGGCAGCTATAATAAAGACAGGTCTAACTGCTGACTGCACATCCCTTTCAATTGATGAGGATAAAAATATACTTCTGCAGACAAGGCCTACATTTGGCGGCAATATCCTGGCAACGATTATTACACGAAATGCAAGGCCGCAGATGGCAACGGTAAGGCCGCATGTTATGGAAAAGTGCCCTGTTGCAAAAACTGAAATAAATGAGCAAATTAAAAATAATCATGAAATCAAAAAAGAAAAAGATTTTTACAAAAAATATGAAGACAGAATTGAATTCATGGATTTTGATGAAGGCAGTTTTAAGACAAAATACAAACTTCTGTCCCAGGAAAAGGAGACAGGGCAGAGCATAAACCTTACTGATTATGATGTCATTGTATCCGGCGGAAGGGGCATAGGAGGTCCTGATAACTTTTCTCTTATTAAAGAGCTTGCAGATGCGCTTGGCGGAGTAGTAGGAGCATCAAGAGCGGCTGTAGATTCAAACTGGATATCTTATCCTCACCAGGTGGGGCAAACTGGAAAAACTGTAAACCCGAAGATATATATAGCCTGCGGTATATCAGGGGCAATTCAGCATCTTGCCGGAATGCAGACCTCGGATATTATAATAGCAATAAATAAAGACCCTGATGCGCCCATATTTAAAATTGCAAACTATGGCATAGTTGGGGACTTGTTTGAAATAGTTCCCAGGCTTATAAAAAGAATAAAAAGCGGCAAGAACATATAATTATTAATTTTTTACTGCAGTTTTATTATTTTGCACTTTGGCTGCTCTTTTCAGAGGTCTCATTTATTTCTTCTGATCTTTTAACTGTCAGAAGCAGCCCTTGACTTTTGAGCACACTGACTTTTGACCCTTTTTTTATAATTTTTCCGTCAAAGGATTCTGCTTTCCATATTTCGCCATGTGTTTTAATATAACCGTAAGGATTTAAATCTTCAATTGCTTCACCTGTCGATTCTATCATTGCTATGGTTCCGGTAACAGGCTTTTTTCTTTGAGCAGCATAAACAGCTCTTATAGCTATTATCAAAAATACTGAGATTGCCACAGAAAGTCCTATAATGAGACTTTTTGCAATTTGCAGATACGGAGCTGCAGTGTCAATAAGCATAAATGATCCTATTATCATTGAAGCCACCCCTGTAATAGATAATACACCGCCGAGCGCCAGCTTTAAATCAAGTATAAAAAGTATTACTGCAAGAATTATTAATGCGATTCCTGTATAATTTATTGGCAGCACGCTGAATGAATAAAGCCCGAGTATTATTAATAAAACACCAAGGGCACCCGATATACCAAGCCCCGGTTGTGAAAATTCATAAATTATTCCTAAAAGCCCAAGTGTAAAGAAAATGTATGCTATATTTGGGTTTATTATTATATGCAGGAATTTTTCAAAAATACTCATTTCAACTGTTTTTACTGAATGTTGTATTACAGACAATATAAAAACCTGGTTTTGTTTTTCTAATGTTGTCCTATCAATAATATTAATAAGATTTTCAGTGTCTGAAGCAATATGATTTATTACATTCATTTCAATTGCTTCTGATGATGTTATTGAAGCACTTTCACGTATGGATTTTTCAGCCCAATCGGCATTACGGTTATTTAAAAAGGCAAGGTTTTTTATAAAAGATACGGAATCATTGACTATTTTTTCCATTTGTTCCTCAGTAGCGCCCTGATCGCTTCCAAGCATAACAGGATGAGCTGCACCTATGCTTGAATTCGGAGCCATTAAAGCTATATCGCTTGCATATACAATAAATACGCCGGCTGAAGCGGCTCTTGCTCCTTCGGGATAAACAAAAGCAATAACAGGCACAGGGGTATTTATAATTTTTAATGCTATTTCCCTCATGGATGTATCAAGGCCACCAGGTGTGTCCAGCAGGATTATAAGGGCAGCCTGTTCATCCTGCGCCTGATCGATGGACTTTGAAATGAAATTTGATATTACAGGATCGATTATGCCTTCGATTTTACATACGTGGAATCTATTTATTTCTGTAATAATGCCAGCAGTTTCATTACCTTGTCCAAAAGTCTCATATTCGTAACTGCTGCTTTTAGGCTTATCTGTGAAGCTGTTATAATCTGCAAAAAGTTGCAGAGGTTGAAAAATAAAATAAAAAAACATCAGGAAAGCAGATAAAGCCAGAAAAAACCTGGCTATGTTTTTAATTTTAAGGTTTGTAAATCTTTTAATCATTTTTAAAGCAGCTTTAAAAAGTTTTCTTATAAATATATTATTTTTTCAATTTTTTTAAAAATACTGTAAAAATCAGCGGATTTTTCAAAATGCTCATAATTTTTTTCATAAATGTTTAATAGTTCTGCAAGCAATGAATTACTGTCGGTTTTTTTACCGTTTATATCAAAAACGGATATTGCTTTGAATTCATGGTTATCTATTACTCTTGAAGGAAAATTCATATTTATGCCAATTCCTGTAAAAAGATAAAGATTTTTGCCGATATTTTCTGTTTCGCAGAGAATGCCTGCAAGTTTCTTGCCCGAGAAATAAATATCATTTGGCCATTTGATTTTAAGATTTTTTTCAGCCTGTGTTTTATTTGCAATAAAAATTTTCAGGGATTCAATTATTGTTGAGGCAGCCAAAACAGTTGTTTTGTGAAGATCCTTTAATTCAGTGCGGGGTTTCTGTATTATTGTAAACCATAGTCCACCCTTTGGGGAAAACCATTTTCTGTCAAATCTACCCCTGCCTTTGGATTGCTTTTCAGATACTATAACGGTACCGTTTAGCATAACTTTTTCATTAGCATTTCTGGCGGAATATTTTTCTGCCTCAAGAGCCAGCCCTGATGCAAAATCACTGGTGGATGTTATCTCTTTAAAACATA
>JAFGMJ010000153.1 GCA_016927635.1 Actinomycetota bacterium | reverse complement strand
TTTTTATAAGAGAACTTATTTTTGGCAAATAAATAATAATCAAATATTGACGTAAATAATAAAAAACAATATAATTAAAAATAATTCAAAAAAATTCATTATTATTTTAAGTACAGCAATATTTTATACGCAGGCTGAATAATTTTGTATATAATTTTGGTATGCAAATAAAGGAGAGCATATGGACAACATAATAAAAAAAATAGTGGAATTCAAGAAGGAAGACATTGCCGAATATGAGCCATATCTTATGCTTGGAGGCGGAACTCCCGGAGTAAATCTTGTCAGGGGCGAGAATGTCTATGTTTATGATATTGATGGAGGCAAATATATTGACTGCACAAGCCAGTCATGGGCGCTGCACCTTGGATATGCCCACCCGGAGCTTAACCAGGTAATTAAAGAGCAGATAGATATTTCCCACCATTTCCACACCGGTTTTTACACTGTCCCAAGATATTTACTTGCAAAAAAGATAGCTGAACTGTTCCCGGAAAAAATGAACCGCGTACTTTTTACAATAGGCGGGGGCGCATCTATTGAGGCTGCATTAAAAGTTGCAATACTTAACAGGCCGAAAGCGCATAATTTTATATCTTTATACGGAGGCTATCACGGAACTTCATTTATGACGACAGGAGCGTCCCACACAGGCACTATGGCAAGCGGCTCTTATCACGGGGGAGCAGACCTTGCCCACTTTGCACAGAACTTCATAAGAGTTCCGGCTCCATACTATTACAGGCCTTATTTTGAAGTCTGCAATATTGATGACAGGGATGAAATAGACAGAAGATGCCTTGAAATGCTTGAAATGCAGGTAAAATACGGCTCAACAGGGCCGGTATGCGCATTGCTCATGGAGCCGCTGCAGGCAAGCGGGGGCCAGATAATATTTTCTAAAAACTATCTTCAGGGAGTAAGGGATATTTGCGACAGACATGGCATAATACTTATATGGGACTGCATACAGACTGCTTTTGGAAGAATGGGGCAGTGGTGCGCCGCAAATTATTATGGCATAACACCTGATATCATGGTTCTTGGAAAATCCATGGGTGCCGGTTACCCTATAAATGCTATAGTCATTCATGACAGCCTGCAGGGAGTTAAAATGGATGGCATTGACCTGCATACTTTTGGAAATAATCAGGTCAGCCAGGTTGCGTCCCTGAAAATGATTGATATAATTGAGCGTGACAATATACTTGAAAATGTACGCGAAGTCGGAGCCTTTATAAGGGATGGCCTGCTAAAGATGCAGAAAAACTCCAGCCATATCGGCGAGGTAAGGGGTATAGGTTTTCATATAGGTATAGACCTTGTAAAAGACAGGCAGACAAGAGAACCGGATTACAGTGGCTGTACAGCAGTTCGTGACGGCGGTTTTAAAAACGGGATTATTTTTGGCGTAGGCGGCACTGGAAAAGGCAAATGTGTGCTTAAAATAAAGCCCCCGCTTATAACTACAAAAGAGCAGGGCTCTGAAATACTTGAAAAATTTGCAGCAACCATGAAAGATGTTTATGGTGAAAAACTTTAAATGAAAATACCTGAAAAAAGAAGGATTGAAATAAAGGAACTGGTACAGAAGGAAAAATCTGTCAGTGTGGAAAAAATCGCAGAAGTGTTTGGCATTTCTGTTATAACTGTACGCAGGGATCTTGAAAAGCTTCAGGAACAGGGGTATATAACAAAGGTTCATGGCGGGGCAATTATAAAGAGCAGTTTTACCTATGAGCCGGTATTTGAAATACAGAAGGAGCTGTACAGGGATGAAAAATCAAGGATTGCTTCTGAAGCTGCAAAAAGGATAAATGATGGAGATTCGATAATAATAGAGTCCGGAAGCACATGTCTTGCCATGGTCAAATTCCTGACTGAAAAAAAGAACCTGAGGATATCAACTGCAGGAGTTTCAGTTGCAAATGAGCTTTTAAAGCTTGTACAGGTAAACAAGGATTTTGAGGTAAGCGCTTGTGGAGGGATAATAAGAGAAGGTTCAAGCACATATGTGGGGCCTCATGCAGTAAGTTATTTCAAGAACTTAAATGTCGATATATCTTTTATTGGAGCTGTCGCAATCTCACTTACGAAAGGGCTTTCAACTGCAACCCAATTTGATGCTGAAATTGTAAAGGCTGTTACAGATTGCGCAAAGAAGGTCATAGTGCTGACAGACAGCTCAAAATTTCACAAAGAATCATACATTAATTTTCTGCCGTTTGAAAATATTACTGAGATAATCACAGACAGCAATATAGAACCCAAAACTGCAGACAGCTTTACCAGGCTGGGCGTAAAGCTTACAATCGTTTAAAAATACCGGCATAAATTACATGAAACTTAAACAGGACTTTTTAAAAAAAGAAAACAAAACAGAATTTGCAGATGTAAATTTCTGGATGGGGCAGAATTTTACTTCATCAAGATACAGCATTGATGAAAAAAAGGCTATTGATATCATATCTTCGGCCCATCTTGAAAAAAATATAAAGACTTTTTTTATTTCAAGCTTTTTATCCGCCTCATATAGCCCCATAAAGGGTAATGAAATAACTGCAGGTTTTTTAAATGATAATGAAACCAAAGCAGATATTTTTGGAGTACTTTTTCTTGAGCAGGAGAATTTTTCCAGGCCGCTGGCTTTCAAGGATAACATTATTAAAAGATATGGCCAGGGTTTCCGCCTTTTAAGGCTTCTTCCCAAAAGCCATAAATATCCTTATGAGGCAAAACTTTTAAGCGGATTCTATGAAGTGCTTGACAGGATGCGGTTTCCGGTAATCCTGAGCCTCGATGAAATCGATATTACAGGCAATAAAAGCATTGAGTGGAACAGTATTTATGAAATATGCAATAGATATGAAAACATGCCTTTTATTATTGACGGCGGAGAATCTAAAGAGCTGATGTATAACAGTTATCTTCTTTCACTGCTTTACAGCACTTTAAATGTTTTTATTGAAACACACAATTTGCTGGGGTTTAACCAGATTGAGGACCTCGCAAATTTTGCAGGCTCAAAAAGGATTATATTTGGCAGCTATTATCCTTTTATGGAACAGAACATATCACTGTCAAGGTTACTGAATGCCGGCATCTCCCAAGATGAAAAACAGGATATTGCAGCAGCCAATATTTTAAAGCTGGTAAATAATATAAATACGGCAGTTTAATCAGTGGGGCCGTCTCTGCTGCTTAAAAAAGATGCATTTAAAATTATCAGCCGGACATGAGATGATGTATCATATTAAAAGAAATAAATAAAAAATATGAATGATTTTACAGCTTTAAAAGAAAAAATTTCCAGGTATTTAATTATAGACAGTCATATACATCTTGGACCTCTTGCAAATCTTTATATGCCATCAAACAGTGAAGATACT
>JAFGMJ010000152.1 GCA_016927635.1 Actinomycetota bacterium | reverse complement strand
TAATAATTGCAATTTCAATATTTGCTGCCGTGCTTTTATCATGCGCTGATGCCGGCCTTGCAAGTGCAACAGACATTGAGACTTCCTCAGAAGCCTCAATTTCCAGAGAACAGAAAGAAAAAGAATTGGAGAAAATAACTGTTGTTCTTGACTGGGTGCCCAATACAAATCATACGGGAATATATGTGGCTGAGGCTAAAGGCTATTACAGGGAATATGGTTTTGAAATCGAGATAATACAGCCGTCTGAAGGAGGAAGCGCAGACCTCATTGCAGCTGGCCAGGGCAATTTTGGCATAAGCTATCAGGAACAGGTTACTTATGCAAGGACAGCTTCCACTCCGCTTCCTGTAATCGCTGTTGCCACTATTATCCAGCACAATACTTCGGGATTTGCTTCCCCTGTTGAAAAAAACATAAAAACCCCTTTGGATTTTGAAGGTAAAAAATACGGCGGCTGGGGATCGCCAATGGAAGAGGCAATGCTTAAGGGACTTATGAATAAGTATGGCGGTGACTTTGAAAAAATTGAATTAGTAAATATAGGGGCCGCAGATTTTTTCACAAGTGTTACAAGAGATGTCGATTTTACATGGATATATTACGGATGGGACGGAATAGCTGCTGAGGTAAAAGATTTCAAAATCAACTTTATGCTTTTGCAAAATCTTGACAATCGCCTTGATTTTTATACTCCAGTAATAATAGTAAGTGAAAAAACAGCAAAAGAACAACCGGAAATGATTAAAAGCTTCCTTGCCGCAACCGGAAGGGGCTACATGTTTGCTAGTGAAAATTACCAGGAGGCAGCCTCCCTTCTGTTATCTTCGGTGCCTGAGCTGCAGGAGGATATTGTAGTTGCAAGCCAGGAATACCTGGCAGGAAAATATATAGAACCGGATGTAAAATGGGGCCATATGGATTCATTAATATGGAAGACATTTGGTGACTGGATGTATGAAAATAAGCTGATAGATACTCCGCTTGATGAGGGTGAGGCGTTTACAAACGAGTTTTTGCCATGATAGAAAAAGCAAAATGAACAATCAGGAAAATATACTTATAGAGGTAAAAAACATAAAAAAAAGCTTTGGTGATTTGTACACACTCAAAGATATTTCTATTGTGCTTGAAAAGAACCATTTCGTTTCTATAGTCGGCCCAAGCGGCTGCGGCAAAAGCACTCTTTTTGATGTAATCGCAGGGCTTGAAAAACCTGACAGAGGAAATGTTTTTATTGAGGGCAAAAACCATAACGGTAAAACAGGCAGGGTTAGTTATATGCATCAGAAAGACCTGCTTTTCCCCTGGAGCAATATAATCGATAATGTTTGCGTGCCACTGCTTATAAAAGGTTATAAGAAAAAGGACGCTGCAAATATTGCTGCGAAGCATTTTGCAGCTTTCGGACTTGAAGGTTTTGAAAAAAGATACCCTTCGCAACTTTCGGGAGGAATGAGGCAGAGAGCAGCACTTCTTAGGACATATCTCTTTGCTGATGATATAATGCTACTTGATGAGCCGTTTGCCAGCCTTGACTCCATAACCCGGAAAAAGATGCAGCTCTGGCTTTTAAAAATATGGGAGCAGATAAATGCTTCGATATTTTTTATAACACATGATATTGATGAGGCTATATTTCTTTCAGACAGGATATATCTTCTTTCGCCAAGGCCGGCAACTGTAAAGGGTATTTTTGATATAGATATACAAAGACCAAGAGGCAGCACTGTTTTTACATCAGAAAAATTTAACCATATAAAAGAAGAGATTTTTAAATTACTTTACTGATAAGCTTCAGCATCTTATAAAATGATTTCAGCCTTTGTAACCACTTTACGGGAAGTTTTATCTTTACTGAAGAATCATAATTTTCTTAAAGGTGCAAAGCTTACAAGCAGGTGTTTATGGCCAGCTTTTGAAAAAATTACCTCAAGCTCTATATCATCTTTTAAAACCGTCTTATTGACTACTTTGCCTCTGCCCCACATCTTATGTTCTACTGTATCGCCGACCTGGTAAGCGTCAGACACAGGACTATCACTGCATGCATAATCTGCCCAGATATCCTTAGTTTTCTTATCATAATTTCTTTTAAAAACTGCTTTTGCTGTCGAAATCTGTGAAGAAAATACTTTACTGTTTTCGTCCTTTATAAGGTTTTTTGGTATTTCTTTTAAAAACCTTGAAATATTCCTGTAGCTTGTATTGCCAAAAATATTCCTGCTTACAGCACATGTAAGATAAACTTTTTCCATCGCTCTGGTTATGCCGACATAGCACAGCCTTCTTTCTTCTTCAAGATCAGACATGCTTTCCATGCTTCTTGAATGAGGAAATATCCCTTCCTCCATGCCTATGATAAATACTACAGGAAATTCCAGGCCCTTTGCATTATGGAGAGTCATAAGGACAACTGCATCCATGCTGTCATCAAAATTATCTATATCAGTAATAAGGGATATTTCTTCCAGGAAATTTTCAAGCAAGCCAATGCCTCCAGGCAGAGAATTTTTTGGATTTTTATTATTATGCTCATGCGCAACAGTCAGGAGCTCCTGGAGGTTTTCAATCCTGTTTGCAGCCTCTACGGTTTTTTCATATTTCAGTTCCTGCATATAACCAGTGTCTGTCCAAACCTTTTCAAGAAGCTTATCCGGGGCTGCTCCATCCGCCGCAAACTTCCTGAAACTGCTTATCATTTCAATAAAGCCTTCAAGCCTTTTTTTCACGGGATTTCCCAGACTGTCTATTTCATTGTTTTGGTAAAAAGCTTCAACAAAAGTTTTTTTGTTATTCACTGCATATTTTTCAATTTCTGTAATTGTTGCTTTCCCGATTTTCCTGCTGGGTACATTTACTATTCTTAAAAGGCTTATTATATCCCTGGGATTGGATATAAGTTTTAAATAAGCCAGCATATCTTTAATTTCTTTACGATCATAAAACCTTAAACCCCCATATATCTTGTATGGTAAGTTTTCTCTAACAAGCATTTCCTCTACAGTCCTTGACTGCGCATTCGTCCTGTAAAATACTGCAAAGTCGCGGTATCTTTTGCCTTCTTTTTTTACAGTTTCTTTTATTTTTGAGACGAGGAAAGCTGTTTCCTCTTTTTCAGTCGAAGCAGTATATTTTGAAATCAGGTCACCCTGTATATTTTCAGTCCAGAGTTTTTTATCTTTGCGGCTTTCATTATTTAAAATAATGCTGTTTGCCGCTTCGAGTATTGTCTTTGTTGAACGGTAATTCTGTTCAAGTTTGATTATTTCAGTGTTTTTAAAGTTTTTTTCAAAATTGATTATATTTTCAATTTCCGCACCCCGCCAGCTGTAAATGCTCTGGTCATCATCGCCCACCACATAAACGTTTTGATATTTTTCTGCCAGCAGCATGACTATTTCATTCTGGGCCATGTTAGTATCCTGAAATTCATCAACCAGTATATATTTGAATTTTTCCTGATATTTTGCTCTTACTTCAGGATATTTTTTTAATATATCTGCTGTGTACATAAGCAGATCATCAAAATCAACCGCATTTGCTTTTAATAGTTTGCTCTGGTAAAGAGGATAAACTCTTGCAACATTTTTTTCATAGAAGTCTGCCGCCATATCTGCATACGCAGAATGATCTATGAGCCTGTTTTTTGCATCTGATATAAAAGCCTGTATGGTTCTTGGAGAAAATCTCTTGTTGTCTATATCTAATTCTGAAAGGCATTTTGCTACAAGGCTTAGCTGGTCAGAATCATCATAAATCACAAAATTTGAATTCAGGCCTGCATGATATATCTCATACCGCAGTATCTTTGCACAGAATGAATGAAATGTACTCACCCACATTATTTCCCCGACCCTTCCGACCAGCTCGATTACTCTCTTTTTCATTTCACGTGCAGCTTTATTTGTAAAAGTTATTGCAAGTATGTTAAACGGGTCAACACCGATTTCTTTTATCAGATAGGATATTTTATATGTCAGCACCCTTGTTTTGCCGCTGCCGGCGCCAGCAATGACCAGAAGCGGGTTTTTAATTCTTTTAACAGCTTCGAGTTGTACGCTGTTGAGGTATTTTTCCAGTTCCAAAATTACCTGAATCTTTTAAAATAATTATAAATGTAAGAAAGTTATTTATTTCTGAAATATTTTTATTTTATAGTGCAGCATTTAAAGCTGGGGTCTTTTTTCATAATATTTTTTTACCAAAAAAATTAGCTATAAACTCCACCTGGCTGAGCATCTCTTTTGTCTGGCGTGCGTTTAATGCCTGCTGGCCGTCACATAAAGCCTTTTCCGGATTTGTGTGAATTTCTACAATAAGGCCGTCTGAGCCCACTGCAATTGCCGCCCTGCTCATAGGAATTACAAGATCGCTCTGGCCAACGGCATGTGATGGGTCGATTATAATAGGCAGTTTGCTTAATTTTTTAATTACAGGAACAGCTGAAAGGTCCAGGGTAAACCTTGTGTATGGCTCAAAAGTCCTTATGCCTCTTTCACATAAAACGACTTCGGTGCTTCCCTGGGAAGTTATATACTCAACGGCAAGAAGCCATTCTTTTATAGTTGAAGCCCATCCCCTTTTTAAAATAACCGACCTATTCATCTGGTTTGCAACTTTTCCCACCTTTTTCAGAAGTGCAAAATTTGACATATTCCTTGTGCCTATCTGCAGTACATCTACATATTTGGCGACTATATCCACTGTATCCGCATCTGTAACTTCAGTAACTGTTTTTAGCCCGTATTTATCTGAAATCTCTTTTATATACTCAAGGCCTTTTCGCTCAAGTCCCTGAAAACTGTATGGTGAGGTCCTTGGTTTGTAAGCTCCTCCCCTGAGATAAGTAAGGCCGCTTTCCTTGACAAGTTTTGCAATACTTTCCAGCTGCTCCCGGCTTTCAATTGCGCAGGGGCCTGCAATAACTGTGATAAAGCCTTCCCTGATTAGATTTTTTTTATTTTCCCGTTTAGCCAGTGCTTCTTTTTTATTGTTTACCTTTTCCATAATAAATTAAAATTATCACCTGCTTATAAAGTCTCGTCCTTTTCAAGTATCTGAACATTGCGCAAAATCGATTCAAATATCTGTATTATATTATCATTATATAATGGACCTTTATTATATTTTACTATATTGTTAATAAGGTCTTCCTCTCTTTTTGCGTCATATAAAGGCATATTATGCCCGCTTTTGAGCTTTTTTATATTTGAGACAATTACGGCTCTTTTATTAAGAAGTTCCACAAGACCCTTGTCTATATTATCTATATCTTCCCTGTATTTTTTTAATTGTTTCTTAAAATCTTCTTCCATAAGTAACTCCCTTTTTTTAAAATTCTCATAATTTATTCCCACTCTATTGTACTTGGAGGCTTAGAGCTTATATCATAGACAACCCTGTTGACGCCATCCACTTCATTTATTATACGGCTGCTCATTCTTTCCATTACTTCATATGGAAGCCTTACCCAATCCGCTGTCATTGCATCCTCACTGTTTACCGCCCTTATAACAATAGGATATGCATAGGTTCGCTCATCACCCATAACTCCCACACTTTTTATTGCGGGCAACACTGCAAAAGACTGCCATATTTTCTGGTAAAGGTCAGCTCTTTTTATTTCCTCGAGTACTATTCTATCAGCCATTTTAAGTATTTCCAGTCTCTCATGCGTGACCTCTCCTATTATACGTATCGCAAGACCCGGTCCTGGAAAAGGCTGCCGCCTTACTATTTCCTCTGAAAGTCCAAGTTCTATACCAAGTTTTCTAACCTCATCTTTAAAAAGCAGCCTTAAAGGCTCTATAAGTTTAATGTTCATGTCTGCCGGGAGGCCGCCTACATTATGGTGGGATTTAATTTTTGCGGCAACACCTGTACCACTTTCGATAACATCAGAATAAAGGGTTCCCTGTACAAGGTACTCCACATTTTTTATTTTTCGTGCTTCTTCCTCAAATACCCTGATGAATTCATTGCCTATTATCTTTCTCTTTTCTTCCGGATCAGTTACATCTTTTAATTTTGAAAGAAACCTTTCTTTTGCCTTGATATGTATGAAATTGATTTTAAAATTTTCCCTGAAAGTTTTTTCAACCTGCTGGTCTTCCCCATATCTTAGCAGGCCATGGTCCACAAATATGCATGTCAGTTTTCTTCCTACAGCTTTATTTACAAGAAGCGCTGATACCGTAGAATCAACCCCTCCGCTTAAAGCGCAAATAACATTTCTGCCCCTTACCGTATTTTTTATACTGGCTGCCTGATTCTCTATTATTGAAACCATTGTCCAGGAAGGAGTGCAACCGCATATATCAAATAAAAAATTTTTCAATATTTCCATACCGGAAGGCGTATGAATCACTTCAGGATGAAACTGTATTCCATAGATTTTTTTATCATTATTTCCTATCCCTGCTACAGGCAGCGTGGGTGTTGACGCTATCACCTTAAAGCCATAAGGTATTTTTACAACGCTGTCCCTGTGGCTCATCCAGCAGACTTCTGTCTGCTTCAGGCCTTTAAAAAGCGGGCTTTCTGCCAAAAGGTCCATTTCAGTCTTTCCAAACTCATTGCTGCCTGAACCACTTACCTCTCCTCCAAGAAGATGGGTTATAAGCTGCATGCCATAGCATATGCCAAGTACCGGTATGCCAAGTTCAAATATGCCAGCGGGCACCTCTGGAGCTTTGTTTTTGTATTCAATTGAATAATCCTGCTTATTATTCTGATATGTATAATTTTTTGCAGATATGCTTCCGGGAGAGCCTGAAAAAATTATTCCTGAGGGATTCTTTTCCTTTATGGCATCCAGTGAAGTGTTAAAAGGCAAAAGCTCAGAATAAACCCTGAGCTCTCTTACGCGTCTTGCTATGAGCTGGCTGTACTGCCCTCCAAAATCCAGGACTATTATATTTTCCATTTATCTACTCCCGGTAATAATTTAAAAATCAAAGATAAAAATCTTTTATCCCATTCCTATTTTCTGGGTCTGCTGATGAAATTTACCCTCAGTCTTAATCGACGGCGCCACCATTACTTCAGCTTTCTGGAATTCCTTTATGTTAAGATAGCCGCAGGTGGCCATTGAGGTCCTCAGGGCGCCGCATAAATTTAGCGTTCCGTCATTTTCGTGAGCTGGACCTACAAGAATCTCTTCAAGTGTTGCTGCAATATCTGTTTTTACTCTTGCTCCTCTTGGGAGATCAGGATGAAAAGTGGCCATGCCCCAGTGGTATCCCCTTCCTGGAGCCTCCTTGGCTCTTGAAAGAGGAGCGCCAATCATTACCATGTCCGCACCGCAGGCAATCGCCTTAGCTATATCGCCACCGGTTCTCATGCCCCCGTCAGCAATAACCATGACATATTTTCCTGTTTCTTCGAGATGCCTTGATCTTGCTGCTGCCGCATCAGCTATTGCCGTTGCCTGAGGCACACCTATGCCAAGAACCTGCCTGGTCGTGCAGGCAGCTCCCGGGCCAACGCCCACCAGCACTCCTACGGCACCGGTCCTCATCAAATGAAGTGAGGCCGCAAAAGAGCAGCAGCCCCCCACTATTACCGGTATGGGACATTCGGGTATAAATTTTTTCAGGTCAAGGGGTTCTCTTGAAGTGCTTACATGTTCAGCGCTTATAACGGTTCCCTGTATTACAAGTATGTCAAGACCTGCATCCAGTGTTGTTTTATAATATTTTTGCACTTTTTGAGGTGTAAGGGAAGCTATCGCGGTAGCACCTTTTTCTTTTATCTGCTTTATTCTTTTGGCTATAAGTTCTTCCTGTATAGGCTGCATATATACTCCCTGCATCTTTCTTGTAGCTTCAGAATCATTGAATTTTGCGATTTTTTCAAGCATTTCATCGGCATTTTCATATCTTGTCTGAATGCCTTCAAGATTAAGAACTGCCATGCCGCCTATTTTATCCATCTGCAAGGCAAGATTAATATCCACTACGCCATCCATAGCTGAAGCCAGAACAGGTATTTTAAGTTTAAATCTGTCTATGTTTGCAGAAATATCAATATCTTCAGGATCCCTTGTCCTTCTGCTGGGTACAATAGCTATCTCATCAAAACCGTAAGACCTCCTGCCCGATTTTCCCTTTCCAATTTCAATTTCCATTTATTTTATGCTCCCTTCCCCTTCAATTTTTTTTCTTCTTTTCTAATAAGTCTCTTTATATTATCCCTATGCGCAATAAATGTTAATACAAAAAGACAAATTGCTGCGATGACCACCGGTATGCTGTGCCCCGAGAGATAAAATGAAACCGGTGTAGCAACTGCAGCAAGAAGCGATGAAAGTGAAACTATTTTCGATATTAAAAAAACTACTGACCATGTAACCAGTATTGCAAGTACCGGTATTAACCTGACCCAAATTGAATGGCCCTCAGAGACTGCAAAACAGCAAAGTCCTATTATTACTCCATAAGAAGTGGATATGCCTTTACCACCCCTGAATTTAAGATAAACAGGATAGTCATGCCCCAATACTGCAGCAACGGCAGCCGCTGAAAGCGTTACAAGGTCCCCTTTAAACAAAAGATAAATAACCAGAAGAGGTATAAATCCTTTAAGTATATCTATTATTATTGTCAGTACACCTAAGGGCACGCCTATCGTTCTGGTAACATTTGTTCCTCCGACATTTCCGCTACCCTGCTGTCTTATGTCACCCCCTCGTGTTTTTAGCCTGAAAATTATATATCCTGTCGGCACCGCACCGAGGAGGTAGGAAAAAATAACGAGTAATATTTTATATATAATCACTGTATCCATCTTTCATCTAAAGCAAGGGTTTTTAATCAGGATTCCTTTTTTGTTGAAAAACAATACTGACAAATCTGATTTATCGGAAATTATATCAGAAAACTTCTTGAGTAAAACAAAAAAGCCAAAAATAATAAAAAAATCTTACTATAAGTAAAGGATTTATTCAATTTACTTTCTGCAGATGATTTATATATTAATATATTTATT
>JAFGMJ010000151.1 GCA_016927635.1 Actinomycetota bacterium | reverse complement strand
TTATGCCCGTTTTCAAGCTCAACCCTGAACATGGCATTTGGCAGAGATTCTAAAATAGTGCCCTCAGCCTCAATAATGCCTTCTTTCTTAGAAATAATTTCCTCCCTTTAAATTTATATAATATTTACGTCCAATATCAGGCGCAAACACGTAGGATATCAAATAATTAAAAAAAAGTCCATACTTTTAATATTGCCCTATGCAGACAAACATCCTGACCTTTTTAAAAATCCATGCATTACTTTCTAGTAAGTATCAAAGGACCATTATCTGTTATCGCCACTGTATCTTCAAAATGACATGAAAGCTTCCTGTCAGCTGTAACTGCTGTCCAGTTGTCGCTTAGAACTTCAACATCTGAGGTTCCCTCATTGAGCATAGGCTCTATTGCAAGGACCATTCCTTTTTTTAATGGAGGTCCCTGACCAGGGGGGCCGTAATTTAAAATCTGGGGATCCTCATGCATTTTTTTCCCTATACCGTGACCTACAAAAACTTTAACGACTGAAAAATTATCGGCCAGCGCCCTTGACTCTATAGCATGGGAAATATCTGAAAGCCTGTTTCCCAAAACACATTTGTCAATACTTTTATTAAGCGCATCCCAGGTTGCCTCATATAATCTTTTTGCAGTCCTGCAAACATCTCCAATCAAAAAGCTTCTTGCAGCATCTCCAAAAAAACCCCTGAATTTTACTCCAACGTCAATTGAAACCAGGTCTCCTTCACGTACAACCCTTTTCCCCGGTACTCCATGAACCACTTCTTCATTAATAGAAGAACATATGACTGCCGGATAAGGGGTCGAGTTAAGTCTTCCCACATAGCCTTTAAAAGCAGGTTCTGCTTTTAACCTGTATATGCATTCCTCTGCAATCCTGTCAAGATAAGCAGTGTTGACACCCGGTTTTAAAACTTTTTCAATTTGTAAAAGAACTTCATTTACTATATTGCCAGCCTGCTGCATCAGCTTTATTTCATCTGACGACTTACAAATAATCATATTACCGAAAGAATCCTTTCCATAACTTTATCTTCACTGCCATCTCCGTCGACATCATCAAGCAGGCCGTTCTTTTTATAGTAATCAATCAGCGGTTTGGTCTGCTTCTCATAAACTTTCAGCCGCTGTTTTATCACATCTTCCTGGTCGTCTTTCCTTTTGTAAAGCTTGCCTCCGCAATAAGGGCATATTTCCGGGCTGCCGTCATAATTTGCCAGACTGAATATTTTGTTGCAGCTTTGGCATACTCTCCTTGCAGCCAGCCTTTTTACAAGCTTTTCCTCATCTACATGTAAATTTATTACTTTATCTATTGAGAGCCCCAGGCCTTTAAGCATTTTATCAAACTTCTCCGCCTGGTTTAAAGTCCTGGGAAAACCATCCATTAAAAAACCGGTTTTTGAACTGTCATTTTCAAGTATTCTTTTTATCATTTCAATTATAAGCTCGTCCGGTACAAGTGTTCCCTGCTCCATATATTCATTTGCCCTTATTCCCAGCTGCGTATTTTTTTTAACCTCATCTCTTAAAAGATCTCCTGTAGAGATATGTGCAATATTATATTTTGAAGCAATTCTTTTTGCCTGTGTGCCTTTACCGGCACCAGGTGCTCCAAGCAATACAAGCCTCATTTTAAGAACCCTTCATAGTCTCTCATAATAAGTTGTGATTCAAGCTGCCTCATGGTTTCAAGAGCAACGCTTACTGCAATCAATATGGATGTGCCGCCAAACCTGAATGGCATATTACCATATGTTATAAGGATTTCAGGCAGCAGAGCTATCATTGCAAGAAAAACCGCGCCTGGAAGCGTTATCCTGTTAAGTATGTGAGAAAGATAATCGGCTGTATTTTTGCCTGGCCTTATGCCCGGTATAAAGCCGCCATATCTTCTCAGATTATCAGCAGTGTCCATCGGGTTGAAAGTAATAGCTCCGTAAAAATATGCAAAAAATATGATAAGCAAAAGATACACAATAGCATAAACAGGATTTATTTTCCCCTCTGCGCTTGGCGTAAACATATCGGCTATTCTTTGAAGCCAGGCCACATTTGTAAACTGAGCTATCGTTGCAGGAAATAGCAATACGGAAACTGCAAATATAATGGGCATTACGCCTGACTGGTTTACTTTTAAAGGTATGTAGGTGCTCTGGCCTCCAAATACTTTTCTTCCCACAATCCTTTTTGCATACTGCACAGGTATTCTTCTTTCACCCTGGGTCATTTCTATAATGGCCATAATTATACCAACAGCAAGTGCCGCAAATACAACAATATATATTATATTGGAGGTCTGCAGCCTGAACATGCTTAGTACCTGGCCGGGTATTCTCGATACTATGGAAGCAAAAATTATAAGCGATATGCCATTTCCGATACCGTGAATGTTTATAAGCTCTCCAAGCCACATTATAAGTGTTGTGCCTGCGGTAAGCGTAATAACAATAAGTATTATATGCATTGCGTCAAACTTCGGTATTGCATTGAAATTGCGGAAATAAAAGACCATTGCAACAGACTGTATCAGCGCCAGCCCTGTTGTCATATATCTTGCAATCTGGTTTACCTTCCTCCTGCCTATCTCGCCTTCTTTTGAAAGCTGGGCAAGCTTTGGAATTACAACCTGCAGAAGCTGCATGATAATAGTCGCGGTGATATAAGGCATTATGCCAAGTGAAAAAACTGCAAATCTTGAAAGCGCCCCTCCGGAGAAAAGATCCATTATGCCAAGAAGTCCGGACTGGACCTGTTCAGTTATTGCGCCTGCGTCAACTCCCGGAACCGTTATGTTTGACCCAAACCTGTAGAGAGCAAGTATTGCCAGGGTATAAAAGATCCTGTTTCTTATTTCTTTGATCCTAAAAGCATTTATAATAGCTTTCCACATAATATTTTTCCTCTTAAAAAATCATTTTATTAGATAATCATCGGCAGCCAGGGTTATTCAGTTTTTACCTACTTTTACAATTTCAGCTACTCCCCCCGCAGCTTCGATTTTCTTTTTTGCAGTTTCGCTGAAGAAATTAGCCTTCACTGTTAGTTTTTTGGTAAGTATTCCGTTACCAAGCACCTTCAAAAGATTTTCTTCATTCTTTATAAGTCCGTTCTTTAAAAGAAAATCGAAATCAATGGTTTTTTTCTCAGAGAACTTTTCAAGAGTCCCGACATTTAATATATTGAATTCTTTTTTCCTGGTATTTTTAAATCCCCTCAAATGAGGTATTCTTCGATGCAGCGGCATCTGTCCGCCTTCAAATCCTACTCTTAAATTTCCGCCTGAACGCGAAAGCTGTCCTTTGCTTCCTCTTCCGCTGGTGGTGCCATGGCCGGAAGCATTACCCCTGCCGACTCTTTTTCTTTTTTTTGTTAAGCTTTTATCCGGTTTAATATCACAAAGTTTCAAAACTTCCTCCTTAAAGAAGCTCCTTTTATTTTTAAGCTTCTGACTTACTGCCAACAAGCCTTGTTGATAATATCTGTTCTTTAGTCTTTAAAGATTTCAGGCCCATTACTGTGGCATTTGCAATACTTAAGGCATTTGCACTGCCAAGGGACTTTGTAAGTATGTCTTTTACTCCTGCAAGCTCCATAATAGCTCTTACGGGACCTCCCGCTATAACGCCAGTTCCTTGAGATGCAGGTTTCATAAATACATGGCCTGCGCCGTATTTGATATTTACAAGATAAGGTATGGTTCCTTCAACAAGCGGGACTTCAAAAATATTTTTCTTAGCCGCATTGATTGCTTTCTGTATGGCTATGGATACCTCATTTGCTTTTCCAAAGCCTATACCGACTTTTCCATTCATGTTGCCAACAGCAACAAGCGCGCTGAAGCTGAACCTTCGTCCGCCTTTTACAACCTTGGCAACTCTATTTATTTTAATTACTTTCTCTGAATATTCCTCTGCTGCAGAAAATTCCGGCACGAGCCATTCCTCCTTATTAATTAAACATATTGAAATTTATTCGGCGGTTAAAACTTTAATCCGCCATCCCTGGCGCCATCTGCCAGAGCTTTTACCCTTCCATGATACTTGTAGCTTCCCCGGTTAAATACAACTTCTGTTATATTTTTTTCTTTAGCCTTCTGTGCCAGGGCTTTTCCGGTTTTAAAACTGATATCTGTTTTGCCTTTTACATCACTGGCGGCTTCAACAACTTTGCTGGAAATACCGGTAATAGTTCTGCCTGAATTATCAAGTATCTGTGCATATATATATTTATTTGATCTGAAAACAAATAGCCTGGGCCTGGTGCTGCCATAACCTATTTTATAGGCGACCCTTCTTTTTCTTCTTAAACTTTTATCTTTTCTTATCAACCTGGTTTTCATTTAAATAAACTCCTTATTTCCCACCTTTTGCAGATGCTGCCGCTTTCCCGACTTTCTTTCTCACTGCTTCATTAAGATATCTTATTCCTTTACCTTTGTAAGGCTCAGGTTTCCTTATATTCCTTATATCGGCAGCGACCTGGCCAACTCTCTGCTTATCTATACCTTTTACAATTATTGTAGTGTTGTCCGGCGTATCAAAAGAAATATCTTCCGGTTTTTTAAAAACTACAGGATTAGAATAGCCTACAAGTATTTCAAGATCTTCACCTTTCTTGCCTGCCCTGTAGCCAACCCCTACTATTTTTAATGTTTTAGTAAAACCTTCACTGACGCCAGTTACCATATTGTTTAAAAGATTCCTGTATAGGCCATGCATGCCTCCAAGCTTTTTTGAACCAGATGAAGGAGAAAGAATAAGCTGGCCGTCATTTAATTCAATCTTAATGTCGCTTTCAACTGCCTGGCTTAGTTGACCGAGTTTTCCTTTTACTGTAACATTATTTTTATTTATATTTACTTCCACTCCCGAAGGCACTGGAATCGGTTTTTTACCAACCCTGGACAATTTAAAACCCCCTTGAATATAACCTATTCATTAAAAAATTCTTTAAATATTTTAAACAAATCTACCATATATAACAGAGTACTTCTCCGCCTATTCCAAGTTCTTTTGCACTGCTGCCGGTCATTACCCCCTTTGAAGTGGATAACACAACCGTTCCAAGGCCTCCCATTACAGCAGGTATTTTTTCTTTCTCGCAGTAAACCCTGAGGCTGGGTTTGCTGACCCTTTTAAGCCCGGAAATGACTCCGGTCCTGTTTTTATTATATTTCAAATAGATTTTCAGTATTCCACTTGAACTTTCGCCATCAATGACCTCATAACTGTTTATATAACCTTCTTTAAGCAAAAGTTTTGCTAACTGCACCTTAAGCTTTGAAGAAGGCATTACAACTTCATCAAATCTTGCCTTGATTGCATTTCTAATCCTTGTTAACATATCCGCTATAGGATCCGAAACAGACATTTATCCTCCTTTTACCAACTGGACTTTGTAAGTCCAGGAATTTTTCCTTCATAAGCAAGTTCACGCAGACAAATCCTGCAGAGTCCAAATTTCCTGTAATAGGCTCTCGGCCTGCCGCATCTGTTGCATCTGTGATATAACCTGACTTTAAACTTTGCAGGTCTTTTTTGTTTAGCTATTAGAGATTTTTTAGCCAATAAAAATCCTCCTGATAAAACTTTCCATATATATCTATATTTTATATTTATGCTTTCCTGAACGGAAAACCAAATTTTTCAAGCAGAAGCAGTGCTTCGCTGTTTGACCTTGCTGAAGTGACAAAAGTAATATTCATACCTTTTGTACTCACTATACTTTCATAATCTACTTCAGGGAAAATGGTCTGTTCCCTTATTCCAATTGTATAATTTCCTTTACCGTCAAAACTTTTGGAGGGCAGCCCCCTGAAATCCCTTATCCTTGGTATTGCCACGCTGAGCAGCCTGTCCAGGAACTCATACATCCTGTTTCCTCTAAGTGTAACCATGCAGCCTATTGAATTGCCCTGCCTGACTTTAAAGCTTGCAATTGACTTTCTTGCCTTTGTTATAATCGGCTTCTGGCCAGTTATTTTTGAAAGATCACTGACAGCTCCTTCAAGTTCTTTGGGATTCTGCAATGCAGAGCCCATACCCATATTTACCGTTATTTTTTCAAGCCTGGGCACCTGCATTATATTGCTGTATTTCAACTCGCTTATTAACTGTGGTACGATTTCCTTATCGTATTTTTCTTTAAATCTAGGTTTCATTAAAACTGTCCTCCGCATTTCTTGCATACTCTGACCTTGTCGCCAGAATCCTTTAAATCAAAACCCATTCTTGCAGGCTTGCCGCAACTCGGGCACACAACAGAGACATTTGATATATGTATTGGGCCTTCTTTGCTTATTATTCCACCCGGCTGACCCTGTTTCTTTGACCTGGTGTGCACTTTAATGATGTTTGCCCCTTCTATATATACAAAATCCTTTGAAGGTTCAACCCTGATTACTTTGCCCACTTTGCCTTTATCTTTTCCCTGCAGTATCTTAACCTTGTCATTTTCTTTAATCTTTAACATTTTAATTTCTCCTAAATAGCCTTCCCTAAATAACTTCCGGTGCCAAAGAAATGATTTTCATAAAATTCTTTTCCCTTAACTCTCTGGCAACAGGACCAAAAATTCGTGTCCCTTTCGGGTTATTCTGATTATCTATTATGACAGCGGCATTATCATCAAACCTTATATATGAGCCGTCTTTTCGCCTGTATTCCTTTTTACATCTAACCAGTACTGCTTTTACAACATCACTTTTCTTTACTACACCACCAGGGTTAGCAATTTTTACAGCTGCTGTAAATATGTCGCCTATTCTTGCGACCTTTTTGCTGGTGCCGCCAAGCACTGTAATAACAGATAACACCCTTGCGCCTGTGTTATCAGCAACATTTACTCTAGTATATTGTTGAATCATTTTATTAACCTTCCCTACAACTGTTTAAGAACTTTAACCCGGGCAGAAACCCTTTAAAAATTGAGCAGAAACTGTTTATATCTCTACTCAGCTTTTTTTACTATTTCCAGAATCCTCCACCTTTTTGTCTTGCTCAAAGGTCTTGTTTCCACTACTGTAACAATATCTCCTGTTTTAAGTGAGTTCTCAGGATCATCCACTTTCAAATTCTTAATCTTTTTGAGAATCTTTTTATATAAAGGGTGTTTGTAATAAGATTCGATTGCAACCGAAGCAGTCTTATCCATTTTATCACTAACAACGGTGCCTGTCCTTATTTTTCTTTTTCCTCTTTCCAACAGTTTTCCCCCTTAAAGCAATTCTTTTTCTTTTTGGTTTAATAAAGTCTCAATCCTGGCAACATCTTTCTTCAGATTATGTATGGCCATATTGTTTTCCAGCTGGCCTGTCGCTTTTTTAAATTTTAGCGCCAGAATGCTCTTTTTTGTTTCCAGCAGCCTGGTTTCAAGCTCTGCTTTTGTTTTTTCTTTAATTTCCTTCATTTTCATCAAAATCACCTGTTATTTTATTGAACTTCATATACAAATTTTGTTTTAATAGGCATTTTATGGGAAGCAAGCCTGACAGCTTCCTTTGCAATATCCATATGCACGCCTGATATTTCAAACATTATCTTTCCCGGTTTCACAACTGCCACCCAGTATTCAGGTGCGCCTTTTCCGCCACCCTGCCTTGTTTCAGCAGGTTTTTTGGTCGCAGGTTTATGTGGAAAAACATTTATCCACACTTTTCCGCCTCTTTTAATATGTCTTGTAAGGGCGACCCTTGCAGCCTCTATCTGTTTGCTTGTTATCCAGCCGCACTCAACAGCCTGCAGGCCGTATTCACCAAAAGTAAGCCTGGTGCCTCCTTTTGATATCCCGCTCATTCTTCCCCGCTGCTCTTTTCTATGTTTAACCCTTTTTGGCATTAACATCGGTGACATAATTATCTCCTTTTAAGCTAATCAGCATTTAAGCTGTATTTCTTTTAACTGCAGGTCTTGCGCATATTATTTATGCTTCAGCTGCCATATTTTTCTTTTCATCAAGTTCTTTTTTATCAAAAATTGTATCGCCAAGATAAATCCAGACTTTAACTCCTATTTTTCCAAAAGTCGTTTTTGCCTCAGCAAAACCAAAATCAATATCTGCCCTTAAAGTGTGAAGGGGCACTCTTCCTTCCCTGTACCATTCGGTTCGGGCCATTTCAGCGCCTCCAAGGCGCCCTGCACACTGTACCCTTATACCTTTTGCGCCGGCCCTCATTGCAAGTGAAACAGCTTTTTTCATAGCTTTCCTGAAACTGACCCTGCCAACAAGCTGTGATGCTATTCCTTCAGCTACAAGTTTTGCAATGATTTCAGGCTTTTTTACCTCTATTATATTTAGCTGGACATTCTTGCTTACTTGCTGCTGAACCATTTCCCTTATATCATTTATATTGGTGCCGCGCTTTCCTATTACCACACCGGGTTTTGAAGTATAAACATCTACCTTCACTTCGTCTTCGGTTCTCTCTATCTCTATTTTTGCAGTACCTGCATTTGCAAGCTGCTCCTCAAGTAATGCGCGTATTTTAATATCTTCGTTTAAATATTTGGCATAATCTTTAGTTGCGAACCACCTGGACTGCCAGTATTTGTTTATGCCCAATCTTAAACCATTAGGGCTTACTTTCTGACCCATTAGTTTTTAGCCTCCTTTTTGCTGACCTGACTTTTTGCCCTGCTTTGCGCCTGGCTTTTAATCTTGCCAGATTGTTTGCTTGCTGCAGGCTTTCCCTTATTATCCTGTTCTTTTGTTACACTGGTTTCCTTAACAGATTCCGGCTTTTGTGTTTTTGCCGCTTTTTGTACGCCTTTACCTGAATTTTTAAGCATGCCGCTCTTTTCATCTGATACTGTAACCGTTATATGTGATGTCCTCTTTAAAACCCTGTCTGCCCGGCCCCTTGCCCTGGGCTTAAATCTCTTTAAGGTCGGCCCCTCGGTTACAAATATTTCCTTAATAAACAGGTCATCTTCAGAAACTTTATATTCCTTAAAATTTTCCACAGCATTTGCTGCGGCGCTCTCCACAGCCTTCCTTATATACACTGCGGCTCTTTTTGGCGTTAGGGAAAGTATGCCGACAGCCTGTTCTACAGGTTTATTTTTAATTATATCAATAACATATTTCACTTTTCTCGGTGAGATTCTTATGTACTTTTCTATTGCTTTTGCTTGCAAAATAAGCCCCCTAAAATATTAACTTAGAAACTATTTTTTCTTTTTGACTGAAGCGGTCTTTTCCCCTTTGCCTTTAAAGGCATGGGGCCTGATTGAACGCGTAGGCGCAAATTCGCCTAATTTATGTCCGACCATTGCTTCTGCAACAAAAACCGGAATATGTTTTTTACCATCGTATACAGCTATTGTATGACCGACCATTTCCGGGAAAATCGTCGAGCTGCGGGACCAGGTCCTGATAATTTTTTTCTGGCTCGTCTCATTTAATTTCTGTATCTGCATTAAAAGACTTTCATCTACATACGGTCCCTTTTTTAAAGACCTGGACATATCAATTCCTCCACACTTTTAATAATTTGTAATCTTTATTTCTTCTTTCTTCTTACTATGAATTTGTTGCTTGCCTTGTTTTTTATCCTTGTCTTGTATCCAAGAGTAGGTTTGCCCCAGGGTGTTACCGGGTTCCTACCTGACGTCTTGTTTTTGCCCTCGCCGCCGCCATGCGGATGGTCATGAGGATTCATTGCTGTACCCCTGACACTTGGCCTTATTCCAAGCCATCTGTTCCTTCCGGCTTTTCCTATGCTAATAATTCCGTGATCAAGATTTCCTACCTGCCCTATGCATGCCCTGCAGTTTACATCTACAAGCCTGACTTCGCTTGAAGGCAGCTTTATCTGTGCATATTTTTCCTCTTTTGCAAGGACCTGGGCAGCAGAACCTGCAGACCTTGCCATTTCTGCGCCTTTTCCAGGCTTAAGCTCTATATTGTGCACAATTGTACCTACAGGTATGCTTTTCAGCGGGAGGCAGTTGCCAGCAACAATATCAACATTATCCCCTGATAATATTGTATTTCCTATCTTGAGCTCTGCAGGAGCGATAATATATCTTTTTTCGCCATCTGCATACTGAAGGAGCGCAATCCTTGAGCTCCTGTTAGGGTCATACTCAATTGATACCACTTTTGCAGGTATGTTATCTTTATTCCTTTTAAAATCTATTAACCTGTAAAGCCTCTTGTGGCCGCCTCCGCTGTGCCTTCTCGTTATCCTACCGTTATTGTTTCTGCCGCCGGTTTTACTTAGCGATACTGTAAGAGATTTTTCGGGCTCTTTTTTTGTCAATACAGAAAAATCTGAAACTGTCGCAAATCTCCTGCCGGGAGATACAGGTTTATACTTTTTTAAAGCCAATTTTTACCTCCGGAATTTATAAAAATCTACTGCTTATATACAGCAGTATTTCACTTACAATTAATAAAACTTATCAAATTAAACAGTCGATTCAAAAAAATCGATTTTGTCTTTTTTACCCAAAGTCACAATAGCTTTTTTCATTTTTGCGCTGTAGCCGGATGACTTACCCAGCTTTTTTGGTTTGGGCTTAACATTTATAGTGTTCACTTTTAGAACCTTTACATTGAACACTTTTTCTACCGCTCTTTTAACTTCACCTTTATCAACTCTTGTATCTATATAAAAAGAATACTGTTTGTTCTGGACTGCAGCATAACTTTTTTCAGAGACAATGGGCGATAAAATAATATCTCTAGGATCTTTCATTATCCAACCCTCCGGTAAAATCTGTTAATGACTTTTTTGTAAATACCAGGTAATCAGCTATAAGTATATCGTAAGTTGCCAGGCCTCTTGGGCTGACGACTTTAACGCCTGGTATGTTCCTGAAAGATTTTGCTGTGCTGCCGTCAGTCTGGTCAAGCACCAGAAGGACTTTGCTCCCTGACAAATTAAGGTTTTCAAGCATTTTAGCTGCACTGGCAGTCTTTGGCTCCTCATATACGAGGCTGTCAATAACTATTATCTTTTTTGAAGCAAACTTTTCAGAAAGTGCTATAAGCCTGGATTTCCTTATGACCTTTTTATTCAGTTTAAAAGAATAATCCCTTGGAACAGGTCCAAATGTAATTCCTCCATGGCGCCATATGGGAGAACGTGTAGTTCCGGCTCTTGCGTTTCCTGTTCCCTTCTGTCTCCAGGGCTTTCTGCCTCCGCCTGATACCTCGCCTCTCTGTTTGGTCTTATGCGTGCCCGCCCTTGCAGCGGCAAGATATCTCCTGACTTCCTGATGAAGTATTTCTTCATTTATTTTCTGTTTTACCATTGCATCAGCAATACTGATTTGTTCAATTTCCTTACCCTCTGTATCCAGGATGTTCAATTTTGCCATTTTCTTCTCCAAATTATTTACCTGACAGTCCCTTTACTTTAGGATTTCAGGAATTAATACTAAAATATTAAAATTAACATTTTTAAAAAAAACAACTTTTCTATACTCTTATGCTTTTTTTAAAAGCACAAGATTTCCTCTTGCTCCGGGCACACTTCCCTTAACAAGTATCAGGTTCTGGTCAGCAACTATATCTATTATTTCAGTGTAGGGAACGGTTACTTTTTTCCCGCCCATCCTGCCTGGCATCTTTTTGCCCTTATGCACTTTTGAAGGGGTTGCACACATGCCTATTGAACCTGTCTTTCTTATGCTGTGAGAACCATGAGTCATGGGTCCCCTGTGAAAATTATGCCTCTTTATTACGCCCGCAAAACCACGGCCTCTGGAAATGCCTGTTATTTTCACTTTGTCTCCGACATTAAATATCTGTGTGTCTATTATATCTCCGGGCTTATAACCCATATCTGTTCCTTCAACCCTGATTTCCCTGAGATATTTTTTTGCCTCAAGGTTATTTTTTGCAAAAACACCTTTGGCCGGCTTATTTACATGTTTGCTCTTAACGTCGCCGATTCCAACCCTTAGCGCATTGTAACCGTCATTTGCAGCATCCTTTACCTGCACAACAGTGCAGGGTCCCGCCTCTATGGCAGTTACATAGATTGCTGCTCCGCTATCATTAAATACCTGGGTCGAACCGACTTTTTTTCCATAAATTGCATTTACCATTTTTCATCACTCTCAAACTATAATTGGATAAAGACAAAAACGACATTATATATTTTTTAATTTTATCTTTCAACAAAAACTCTTTATTGCCCGGCGGCCCCATTTGGACTAAAATATAAAGCCGCTTAAATGCCGGTCTTGCCGTTTTTTATAAGCATAAACCATAATATTTTCTTATGATTTTATCTCTATATCCACTCCTGCCGGAAGGCTCAGACGCATCAGCAAATCGACAGTTTTTGGATTAGGCTCCATTATATCAATGAGTCTTTTATGAACCCTTATTTCAAAGTGTTCACGCGAATCCTTATCGACATGCGGTGACCTTATAACACAATAAACATTCTTTTTATTCGGTAATGGTATGGGACCAGAAACTTTAGCTCCCGAATTCTCGACAGTTTCAACTATCTTTTTAGCCGATTTATCTATTATCTCATGGTCATAGGATTTTAATTTTATCCTTATTTTTTGCCCTAATTTGGCTGCCAACTTAAAGTCCTCCTAATAATTATTAACTGGTGTTTACTCTATTATCTTTATAATGCTTCCTGCGCCTATGGTCCTGCCACCTTCACGTATAGCAAACCTTAGT
>JAFGMJ010000150.1 GCA_016927635.1 Actinomycetota bacterium | reverse complement strand
CGCATAATAGCAAACAGGCGCAGAAAAGGAAGAAAGGTGCTGACTGCTTAATTAAAGATATATTTGCTTTCAAAAAAGATAATAGCAAAAGCAGTCACGCAAATAATTAATAAAAAATCCGAATAATTATTTGGAACCCGGAGATTGAAAAAAGAAAAGGAAAATAAAAATAATATTTGAAACTTTAAAAAAAAACAGTGACTTTGAATCTTTCAGGAAAAGAAATGTACAGGTAAACTCAGAATATTTTAAAGTTATTTTAATAAAATTAGATGATTCAAGCGACAGGTTAAGGCTCGGATATGTGGTCAGTAAAAAAATCGGTAAAGCAGTAGAACGCAACAAATTAAAAAGACAGATAAAAGAGATATTCAGGAATTTACAAAAAATAAATAAAGACAGTTTTAATATTTTAATTATTGCTAAAAAACCTATAATGAATCTGGGGTTTAACAGCTTAAAGGACCAGATTTTAAAAAGTTTGCAGCCTTACCTTCAGACTGAACAGTTTGATTAATGTAAATAAGCGCTTAAAAAATATTAGCCAGGGGAAATTTTTGTTGTTTAAAAATAATAGTGGCCGAAAAACAAATGAAAAAAGCACTGATCTTTATAATTAAGATATATAAAAAATTCATATCACCGATGCTTCCAAAAAGTTGCAGATTTTATCCAACATGTTCAGAATATGCTATTGATGCAATAAATAAATATGGCGTATTAAAAGGTAGTATTAAATCTATATATAGAATATTAAGATGTAATCCTTTTAATAAAGGCGGATACGACCCCGCATGATATAAAAGCGGTATGGCGTAAGAATAAAAATATAACTTTAAAGATTATTAAAAATAATTTGTAGATTATTAATAATTGGGGGTTTTATAAATTGAGTCAAATTTTAAATCTTTTAAAACCTATACAAAGCGGCATCGAATATGTAGTGATATTTTTGTATAATAATGTAATTGCAAATTATGGTGTGGTGATAATACTGCTTACAATAATTGTCAGGCTTGTGCTTACACCACTTACGCTTACACAAACAAAATCCATGGCAAGGATGCAAAGGCTTCAGCCGCAACTTCAGGATTTACAGAAAAAATATAAAGATGATAAGCAGAAGCTGCAGCAGGAAACGATGGATTTTTACAAGAAGAATAATGTAAATCCGATGGCAGGGTGTTTGCCGCTTCTTCTACAGCTGCCGGTATTTTTTGCTCTTTTCCAGGCATTGAGGTCTCCATCACAAATCGTTACAAATGTTCTGGGTACCCCCTATATCCCCGTTTATATGCCTGGCAGCATATTAAACTTTCTTGCAAATATTCCGAACCCGAATTTTAATTTTTTATGGATGGATTTAAATGCGAGGGACCCTTATTATATACTTGTTATTTTAATGGTTGTGACGATGTTTATATCCACAAAAATGACATCAACTGACCCTAAGCAAAAATTAATAACTTATGCAATGCCACTTATTTTTGGCGTAATCTCCTGGAGTATGCCTTCGGGCATTCTTGTTTACTGGACAACTACAAATATATGGTCAATAGGCCAGCAGTGGCTGGTAAACAAATACGTAAAAAAGGAATCAAGAAAAGAGGATGAAAAAGCTAAAGAGGTAATCCAGGCAAAGAAAGAAGAAAATGCAGCCACTGTGGCCATACAGGATAATATTAAAAGAAAAAAGAAGAGAAAAAAAAGATAAAATAAATTAATTCATATTTCAAAGAGGTGCTAACTTTGGAGGGAAATACAGAAATAAAAGATGCCATAAATAATTTTTTAATTTCTCTTGAGGAAGAACAAAAAAAAGAAGCCTTACAAGACAAACAACAGAATAAGGAAAAAAATGAAATAAGAAAGAAAGAAGATTTAGAGGAAGTAACGGATAAGCTTCGAAAAATAATAAGTTTTATATGTCCAGGTGAAAAGATAACCATAGAAAAAGATTTAAATAATTCAAAATTTTCTGTTTATGGAAAAGAATTATCAGTTCTAATCGGCAAGAACGGAAAAACAATAGATGCTATAGAGTATATTATCAATCTTATTGCTAAAAGGAAAAAAATAGTCGAAAGAGCTGTATACATTGATATAAAAAACTATAGAAAACAGGGCCAGGAAAAAATAAATAAGATAGCCATGAAAATGGCTGAAAAAGCAATAAAAGAAAACAGGAAAATAGCATTACGGCCAATGCCCTCATATGAAAGAAAAATAGTGCATGACCTGCTGTCAAAAGTTAAGAATATAAAAACAGTAAGCAGGGACAGTGAGCCAAACAGAAGAATAGTTATATACCCCTCAGCTGATGAAAATAGCTGATTATATTTATAATAAATCTTTTATAAATTAATAATAAAGTCTTCGGTATTCTAAAATAATGATTTCACGCCTTTTTACTCAATAATTTTTACAGGATAAATAAATCATAAATTTCTGAAAATATGTCATTAGTGGTAATATTATCTGGGAAAAATAACAAAAAATAATAATAAGATGAAAATGAAAAACTCATTAGATGATACAATCGTTGCACAAAGCACAAAACCCGGGGAATCTGCAATTGGAATAATAAGAATAAGCGGAAAAAATTCAATAAAAATTGCAGATAAAATATTCAAGGCAAAAAACAATAAAACAGTAAAATCTATGCCTACTTATACAATAGCATACGGTATTATAGAAGATGAAAACGGGGAAATAATAGACCAGGTGATACTTACACTGATGAGAAGCCCGAAATCATACACTACAGAAGATGTTGTAGAAATAAATTGTCATGGAGGACTGCTGGCAACAAAAAAAGTCATGGAGCTAGCTGTTGAAAACGGTGCAAGGATTGCCGAGCCGGGGGAATTTACAAAAAGAGCTTATCTAAACGGCCGAATCGATCTTTCTCAGGCTGAAGCGGTAATAGAGCTAATAACAGCAAAAACCGAACAGAGCTTAAAGATAGCGGCAAAAAATATAAAAGGGGAAACAGGACAAAAAATAAAAAATTTAAAAAAATCACTTCTTGATGTAATTGTAGAACTTGAGGCATCAATTGATTTTATTGAAGAAGATCTTGAAATAACTCCCTATGAAAAATTAAAAGAAAAAACAATGATTTTATCTAAAGAAATAAAACAGCTTCTTGAAGATGAAAAAAAAGGGGAGCTGGTAAAAAACGGCATAAAAGTTTCAATAGCAGGCAAACCAAATGTTGGGAAATCCAGTCTTCTAAATGCGCTTGCAAAAAAGGAGAAGGCAATTGTAACACATATACCAGGAACAACGAGAGATGCAATAGAGGAAATAATATATGTTGAAGGTATACCGGTAATATTAACTGACACTGCGGGAATAAGAGAAACAAAAAATATTATAGAACAAATAGGCGTAAAAAAAAGCATAGAGCACATTGAAGAATCGGATATTATTATAATGATGATAGACTGCAGCAGAAAACTGGAAAAATCGGATGAAAACATATTGAATAAGTTAAATGGTAAAAAAATAGTGCTGTGCATAAACAAAATAGATTTAGAAAATGTAATAGATGTAAAAAAACTATATAAAATTAT
>JAFGMJ010000149.1 GCA_016927635.1 Actinomycetota bacterium | reverse complement strand
CAAATATTTTTCCAAAGGTTGTAGCTAAGGAGTTTCGGAATATATTCTTATAAATACTGAAATAATTATCATAAATTAATTTATTATTTTTGTCGGCTTTAAAAACCTCTGGTTTTAAGCCTGGCGCATTAACCAGAGCTTTTGAAGCAATTTTTTCTACATCTTCGATAAAACCTGCGCCATAACCTGCAAGTATTCCGCTGCCTCTTATATTTGACTCAAAAGTCTCTGATTTCACATAGTCAAGGCCTGTGATATCTGCTTTTATCTGATTCCATACATCACTTTTTGCCCCGCCTCCGCTTACAGCTATCTCACTGAAGCTGTAATCTGGAAAAAGTCGTTTAATATTTTCTATTCCTTCTCTTGCATCATATGCAATTGATTCTAATATTGATTTGTAAAGATGCTCAATTTTATGCCCCCAGTTAATGCCTATCCATGAACCTCTTAACTTATTATTATAAGGGCACTGTCTGCCCCCGAAATATGGTATAAAAATCAGGCCATCGGAACCCGCAGGTATATTTATAAGATTTTTTTCTATTTCAATAAATGGATTTTTTGCTGCATCATCATAATTTGAATTATAATTTTTCAGAAAATTGTCTCTGAACCATCTTAAGCATATTCCTCCGCCATTTATATAATTAAAAGCATAAAATCTATCTTTAATCACCGAGGGTATGTACATTACGGCACCTTTTTCTATATCCGGAATAAACCTTTCAACAACAGTAAATTGAAGAGTGGAACTTCCAGAGACTTCAAGAAGAGACCCGGGAATTATAAACCCTGCACCAAGAAGACCTGCGGGCTGATCACCTGCACCTGCAATAACCGGTGTGCCTTTAGCAATACCAGCAGCATTTGCAGCATATTCCGTAAGAGAGCCTATCACTTTCCATGGTTGAACTACATTGGGCATTTTATAAAGATCAATATCAAGAATTTCAGAAAATTCTTCCGACCAGCCAAGATTCTTCAAATTTTCCAGGCCAAAAAAAGCAAGCAATGTGTAATCTATAAATGCATCTTCACTTTTAAGACCACATATATTGCCGGCAACATAACTGTTAAGAGTGACAAACTTTTTTATCTTTCTGTAAATTTGTGGCTTTTCGTTTTTCCACCATAATATTTTCGGAAGATTTCTTGGTGAGCCGCATGTCTTTGATTTTAAAAAATCACTGTATTTATAGTGAATAAGTTCATTATATTTTTCAGATTTGACGTCAAGACCCATATCATAACCAGTGATGGACCGGTAGTCGGAATCAATACCTATTATACCGCCCATCTGGCCATCTATGGATATTGCTTTTATATTTTTTTTATCTATGGATGATTTATCTGTAATTTCCCTTATTATTTTGAGAGTTCCCGTTATGAATTCATCGGGGTCCTGTTCCATAAGGCCCGGCTTTTTTGAAACAAGCCTGGTTTCCCAGTAGCTGCTGCAGATAACATTACCGTTATCATCGATAATACCTGATTTTATTCCATTTGTACCCAGGTCTACGCCTATAAAGTAATTTTTATTCTTAGACTGCATTTTTAAAACAAAAGTTTTTAAGGCTTAACTACTACTTTAAGATGTTTACCCTCTGATATTTGCTGCAAATATTCAGGTATCTCTTCAAGGCTGCATGTTCCTGAAATAAATTTACTGCCATCTATTCTTTTACCACCCATAAACTCTATGCACATTTTTATGTGTTCAGTAGTTGCACCGGAAGAACCATGTATAAATATTTCCTTGTAGTGTATTAAATTGCTGTCAAGACATGCTGTATAGTCATTTTTCGGAAGGCCTCCAAAGAAACATATCCTTCCCTGATTAGCAATTAATTGAACCGAATCCTCCTGTGCAGCCTTGGATGGCGCGGCTATCATTATAACATCAGGCCCTATACCATCTGTAATTTCCATGAGATATGATTTGAGATCTTTTTCTTCAGGGTTAATATAGTAGTCTGAAATAGCAGCCTTTTTTGCCATTTCCAGCCTGTTTTCGCTGACTTCCGATATTATAACTTTTGTTGCACCCAATATCCTTGAAAGAGCAGCATGCATCATTCCAACCGGTCCTGCTCCAATAACAAGAACAGAATTTCCTGCACCTACTCTTGCTAGAATCTGCGCATTAAGTGCGCATGCCATTGGTTCTGCTATTGCAGCTTCCTCAAATGACATCCCTTCAGGTACAGGTATAACGTTGCCTCTGGCAATAGCCTTGCCTGGTACAAGCATGTACTCAGCAAAACCTCCAGGATAATAGTACCCGAAAGCTTCTATTGTCTTTTTAAAAGTGGAACAAAGATTTGTTATTCCACGCCTGCAATAATAACAGTACCCGCAAGAGACAATAGGGTCTATTGCCACCCTGTCACCAACTTTATATTTTTCAACATTGGCACCTACTTTTGCTACAGTACCGGCGTTTTCATGACCTATTATCTGGGGTGGTTTTACTGCATGATGCCCGCTTTTAAATATTCTTAAATCAGTTCCGCATATAGAACTTGCCTCAACTTTAATTAAAATATCATCAGGGCCCACCTGCGGAACCGGTTTTTCTTCAACCCTTATATCATTTGGACCATAATATACTGCTGCTTTCATTATTTTTCCTTTCTCAATTTTTTAAATTCATAAAAATATTTAATTATTTTTAATCCCTCAGGACTTTGCGGGTTTATATCAGATATATCTTCAAGTATTTTTTCAATACCTTCCGTATTAATCATATTCTGAAGATTTACTGCAATGCTGTCTTTGTCACTGTCAAAGTTGTAAGCTGCTGCACATATTTTAATTATATTTTCCGGGAATATATCAAAATCAAGGCAAAGTTTTATGCTTCCAATTATCCTGTCAGATGAACCTAATTTTCTAATAGGATCACGGGCAACCCTCACTACTGTGTCTCCGAGCATAGGATTACCAAACCTGGTAACCACATCAGCACGGATTTCTTTCTGCTGTTTCATTGTTATATCATCCGGATATTTTTTAGCAAGAGCCATGCTTGTTTCATCAAGCGCACCATTAAAAATCGGTTCAATAAAGGAATCTGAAAAAGGTTCATGAACAAAGTCATAGCCCTTTAAGTAACCAAGATACCCCAATGCTGCATGTCCGAGATTATATGTATATAGTTTTCTTTCAAACTCAGCTGTGAAATTATCCACAGGGTGCATACCTTCTATTTCCGGCTGTAAAGATTTTATTGCAGAGCCGTCATAAGGAAGCATGTGATATGCATCAGCAACTACAAAAAGCGGGTCATCTATGCCGAAGCTTTTACTTGATGAAGGTACCATTCTTGCGACAATTGTTCCGACAAAACCCACGTTTTCTATAACCCATTTTTTTTCTTCGTAATCAAGGTATTTTAAAACAGCTTTTTTTAATATTTCATATGAATCAAGTGTATTTTCACAAAGATAGATATCAACCGGATTAGGATTTTTACGGAATCTTATTTTTAAACCCTCAGCAATGCTAAAAGATATAGGTTCAAGTACTTTTATTCCTACTGCAGTTGAGATCACATCACATGAAGATATTTCTGATGCAATTGCTGCAGTATCATCCGAGTTTACAGCTGCAATATTATCTATAACCATATCAACCTGAATTTTTTTATATGCATCCAGAAGTTTAAGAGGATATCTGCGTTTTTCATTTAAAAGCGATACAATATCTTTTTTTGCTTCTATAAAAACAGTTTTATAGCCTGCTTCCCAAAAGAGCTGCCCCATAAACCCTCTGCCTATATTTCCTGCTCCAAATTGAACTGCTTTTCTCAAAATAATCAACCTCCTATCCTGGGAATATAATCCAGGATCAATAAAGTAAATTACATAATTTATTAAGAAATTATTTATATATTGAAAGTATTAAAGCCTTAAGAAGTCCCCTCATCCCGTCCGGCAAGTACAACTGCAGCAATTATAACTACACCTCTTACAAGCATCTGGACATTTGTGCTAAATCCTAACAATATTAGACCATTATTTAAAGTACCAATTGCAAGCGCACCGAGAAGCGTACCTATTATTGTGCCTCTCCCACCGCTTAAGCTGGCGCCGCCAAGAATAACTGCAGCTATAACATTGAGTTCAAGGCCTTCGCCAATATTGGGCCTTGCTGCATGCATTCTTGAAGATAATATAATACCTGCCAGACCTGCAAGCACTCCTGTGATGACAAATGCCCAAATTATTACTCTGTCGGTTTTAACACCGGTAAATCTGGCGGCCTGCATATTACCCCCTGTAGCATATATATATCTTCCAAGAACACTGTAACGTAGCAGAAT
>JAFGMJ010000148.1 GCA_016927635.1 Actinomycetota bacterium | reverse complement strand
TATTTTTTTATTTACTGGAGGCTTGCAATATGGAAAAAGATAAAAAACTGGATAAGAATATAGTTTACTATGTGCTTGGCGGAGCTGCTGTGGGGGCAATTGCAGGATACATAGTTAAAAAAGTAGGACTAAAAAATGTCGTAAATGTGCTCAAGACAAAAAAAATAATACCAGATAATCTAATGGAAACTATTTCAGAATTTACCAATAAAAAATCCTCTGATGATTATGACCTTGATGATGATATTTCTTAATAATGCTGCATAATTAGTAATGAAATATAAATATTCAATAACGATGTCTTTCAAATTTTAGATTATATTGAATATTTTGCCATTGCATAATAATTAAAGTCCATCAGGAGTTAACAGTTGGCGCTAAAAAATTATTTTGCAGGTAGTTCTTATGTTAACTTTTTCTGTCTCGGCATTTTACGCTTTACAACAAAATAATAGACCACGGCACCAATACCGCCTGCAAGCACTATAATAAGTATCCACATAAGTTTTGAATTGGAATTTGCATCGGGAAAATCCGCATTGTCCCTTTGTGCGCAGTCAACAAGCATTATTATCCATACAACGAATAAGAAAATGCCTACAAGCCATGCCACAGCAATGATACATATATAAAGTCCCGCAAAACCTGCAATTGCTGTTATGCCTGTTGCAGCTGCTCCCTCTTCAGTGCAGCCGGTAACAGAAAATGCAATTGCCACAACTGCGATCATAACCGGTATAAGTAAATTTACCGCTTTGCTTTTATCAGTATTTTTTTCCATGTTTTAAAACACCCTCCTTTTATTTTTTTCAAGCATTTATTTTTTTAAGAAGCCAGGCCATGTTAATTCCAAGTTTCTTTAAAGTATCAACACCCTCAGTATCATTAAGTATGTCTCCGGTATCTTTGCCGATAGCCATATTCCAGTATGAAGAGTATGTAACTACTGCTTCACCAAGAGCAAAAAAGTTATTTATCTGTTCAATAGTCGCTCCTGCGCCCTGGCGCCTGACAACCGCTAATGGCGCGCATACTTTTCGCCTTATTAAATTACCTCCTCCGCCTCTTGAGCAGTAGCCTGCCCTGTCAATGAATGCTTTTGTCTCAGGGGTGAGAGAACCGAAATATACCGGGGAACCTATTATGAGCCCCTGCGCTTCATATATTTTTTCAAGATACTGGTTTAAAACATCATTGCTGTCATTTTTATAGCCGTGGCAGAACCCGTCTTTTTCTTTCCTGCACACAAGGCAGACTTTGCATGGGTTGAATATTTTTCCGCCGACCTGCAGGATTTCAGTTTCAATGCCCTCCTTTTTCAGTTCTTCGCATACAATGCCAAGCGCAATTGAGGTATTACCGTTTTTTTTCGGGCTTCCGTTTAAAGCTACGACTTTCATAAAAATCCTCCGGTTTAAATATGATTATAAAACATCATTGTATATATATCCTTGGTATCCTGTCCTTTAACATGCAAAGTATCTCATAATTTATTGTGCCAATAATAGATGCGAGGTGGTCTGCACTTATTATTTTATTGGATGAATTACCTATAAGCGTTACCTCTGTGCCTTCAGCGACAATGCTTTTCCTGGCAATATCAGTGACATCTACCATAAGCTGGTCCATTGTTACATTGCCTGCTACCAAAGCGGCTTGTCCGTTTATAAGAACCGATGCCTTATTTGAAAAAAGCCTTGAATATCCATCTGCATATCCTATTGGAACAGTTGCAATAATTGATTGCCGGTTTGTTTTAAAAGTTGCCCCATATGATATGCTCTCTCCCGAAGCAACTTCTTTTACAAAAGAGACTTTTGATTTTAAGCTTAGTATTGGCTTTAATCTTCCGAGCACGTCCACGGCATCGCTTTCAAGCCAGTCCCGGTAATCAGCTCCAAATGGGCTCAGGCCATAAAGAAGAATGCCAAGCCTTACCATGTCAAAATGATATTCTTTATTTCTGAGAAATGCTGCACTGTTTGCACAGTGTACTGTCTTAAATCTTATATTTTTATTTTCAAGGCTTTTTAAAACATCATTAAATCTTTTAAACTGCATTTTAGTGTAGTCTTCGCTTTTCTCACCCGCACATGAAAAATGTGTGAATATGCCATCTGCTTTTAAACCCCTTAATTCTTTAATGCGGGCAATTTCATCTACAGCATGCCTGTAATTGATGCCAACACGGTTCATGCCTGTATCAACCTTTAAATTGACATTGACTTTTTTCCCGTACTTTTCGCACTTATTTGATATTGCCATAGCTTTTTCAAATGAATTAAGGCAAAGTATAAAATCATATTTTATAGCATCTTCGACTATTTCCATAGGTGGTTCGCCAAGAATGTAAACCGGTAATTTAATGCCTGCTTTTCTTAATCTTATGCCGTCTTCAGCCAGTGCGACTCCCAAGGCTTTTATCCGGTTTTTGACAATATGTTTGGATACTTCAACTAATCCATGCCCGTATGCATTGGATTTGACGACTGCCATTATACCTGTGGCCGGATTCTTCAGGCATGATTTTATAACAGAAATGTTATTTGAAAGATAAGAGAGGTTTATATCTATCCTTGTAAATCTTTTATTTGTGGTATTGCTCCTGCCCATATACTGATCTCTCACTGCTTCTTAAGTGTCATTGATTTGACAATATCCGCTCTTGTAACAATACCTGCAATGCTGCCGTCTTCTTCAAGTACCGGAAGCCTGTTTATCTTTTTATCCAGCATTATTTCTGCAGCTTCGCTTAAGGGAGTATCGGTCTTTATTGTAATTACTTTTTCATTCATGATATCTTCAACTCTTGTTGCTAGATGCTTTTTTAGGTTTTCCCTGAATTTCCTGAAGCTTTCAAGATAGATTATTGCATCAAGGAGCTTAAAATATCTTGGAAAATGAAGGTCAGTGTCTCTTACTATAATATCTGCTTCAGTAACAATACCTTCAAGCCTGCCGTTTTCATCTGTAACGGGGACACCGCTGATTTTATTTTTTAAAAGCAGCTCAGACAGTTCTTCAATTGAAGAATCCTTACTGATTGTAACCACGTTTTTTGTCATTATATCTTGTGCGGTCATTTCAGCCATAATAACTCCTTGAAATTAATCTATCATTTTGTTAATCAGTATTTTATTTTTTCAATCTTTACAAATACTTTTTTTATGCCTTCAAGCAAATCAGTTGCCACCTGGCTCGTCCTGCCTGTTTTTTTTGCCATTATATCAGAAGCCATACCATGAATAAATACTGCTGAAACTGCAGCATCAAAAAGACTCATTTTTTGAGCAAGCAGCGAACCGGTAATTCCGGTAAGTATATCTCCCGTTCCGGCTGTTGCAAGAGCCCAGCTTCCTGTTGGATTAATAAATGTTGTGCCACCGGGCTCAGTTATAAGCGTGGAGGCTCCTTTTAAGACTGATACAAGGCCATATTTTTCAACAACTTTTTTATTATGTTCAAGCCTTTCCTCAAGCGGGATTTTTTCAGTTCCAAGAATCGAGGCAAGCTCTCCCGCATGAGGAGTTATGATCAAATGTGAAAGATCCAGGTCTGTCTCGCTTCCTATTTCCATTGGGCCGTAAAGTGCGCGCAGCCCGTCTGCATCCAGCACTGTGGGCTTTTTTATATTTTTAAGTATCTCTCTTACCAGGCATATTGTACTGGGATTTCTTGATAGTCCCGGACCCACTGCAAGAGCATCATAGTTTTGTGCAAATTTTTCAATATCCTCATAAGCATCCATATCAAGAGTTATATCGTCAGTCTGCTCGACCGGATACGTCATCACTTCAGTAAGTTTTATTTCAAAAATGCTGTTAAGTTCCCAGGGGCAGATAAGAGTTACTATTCCCGCTCCTGCCTTCATGGCAGCCTGGCATGTCATCACAGCAGCGCCTGTAAAACCGGGCGAGCCTGCAATTACAAGGAGTTTCCCAACAGCATGCTTATAAGTCCACGGCTTTTTTAGCGGTATTTTTTGCGCAACCCAAAAAAGGTCAGGCTGGTATATTTTTTCATACTTATCAAAGTACTCAAAGGGTATGCCGATATCGCTTACAATAACTGTGCCGGCAAAATCCTTGCCCGGATATTCGGCAATCCCTTTTTTTATGCAGCCGAATGTGACTGTTTTATCTGCACGTATTGCGCATCCAAGTATTCTTCCATCATCAGAATCTACGCCGGAAGGTATGTCGCAGGAGTAAACGGAAAGAGGCGCCGAATTCTTCCGCCCGTTTTTTATGGCGTTTATGCTATTGATGATGTCTTTTGCCTGGCCCCTTACATCCTCTTTATGAAGCCCTGTGCCAAAAATAGCATCCACCACAAAGTCTGATGAGCTGACTTTATTTATAAAGGTTTCTTTATCCTCAGGTATACTGAAATCAATAAATCTTATGTTTTCTACTTTTGAGCCTGGCAGCCTGTCAAAATAAAATTTTGAATCACCTGAAAATCTCTCAGGAGGTCGAATATAGAATACATCTATAATCATGCCTGCAGCTGCAAGATCTGCTGCTGCAGCAAAACCGTCTCCACCGTTATTACCCCCTCCGCTTACAGTAACGCCTTTTATTATTTTTGTATTAAGAAATCTTCGGTAGTCTTTTATTATTTCTGCTGCAACACTGCTGCCTGCATTCTGCATAAGCCATTTGGAATCAATGCCGTCCGCAATACATTTGGCATCCACTTCCGCTACACGGCTTCCTTTTAAGATTATCTTTGCATCCAATTTCTTTACCAGCCTTAAATAAATTGATTTTTTAAAAGTATAAGCAAAAAAAAGGAATTTATAAAGCTATGAATTTATTTATGAATAAAAATAGAAATATTTACCAGGCATGATGGAACAAAGGAAGGAAAGTTTTTCATAGATGGAAGGGCAGGCTTTGATATAGGCTTACAGGATTTTTTTAAAGCCGGCTTATAAAATCTAAACCTGCCATCCAGCCATAACTATAAAAAGTTTTTATTCAAAGAGTAATTTAAACTTTCCATATCCATTTGCTTCCAATTCATCAAGAGCGATAAATTTAAGTGAACCGCTGTTAATACAATATCGAAGTCCGCCATCTTCAACCGGTCCATCATAAAACAGATGCCCCAGGTGGCTGTCTCCGCTTCTGCTCCTGACTTCTACTCTATTCGTACCCAATGAATAGTCCCCATAATAATTTATAACGTCCCATTGTATGGGCCTTGTAAAAGATGGCCAGCCTGTACCTGAGTCATATTTATGCAAAGATAAAAACAGGGGCTCGCCAGTCACTATATCAACATAAAGGCCAGGCTCTTTATTGTCCCAGTATTCATTGTTAAAAGGACTTTCTGTGGCATCTTCCTGGGTTATGCTATACTGTAAATCAGTCAGTTTTTCCTTTATTTCAGCCAAAGGCGGTTTAGGGTAATCCGAAAGGCTGACTTTTGGTTTTTCATTCGGTATCTGGGTCAAATCTATATGGCAATAGCCGCCAGGGTTTTTATCCAGGTAATTCTGGTGGTACTGCTCTGCCAAAACATAATTTTTGATAGGCTCGATTTCTGTTACAATTTCTCCACTATGCTTTGCCTGTTCTTTTTGTGTTACCGCATCAATTATTTCTTTATCCTCTACATCTGTATAATATATTCCAGTACGGTATTGTGTGCCGATATCATTTCCCTGCCTGTTTAAGCTTGTCGGTTCTATAATTCCATAAAAATAACCTAAAAGCTCCTCAAGCATTATTTTATCAGGATCATAAACGACATATACGGCTTCTGCATGCCCGGTTTTTTTAATAGAATAATAATCTGTTTCATCAGTTTCACCATTTGCATACCCTACATTTGTGTACTCAATACCGGTTATTCTATCGATATAAGCCTGTGCCCCCCAGAAACATCCTCCCGCCAGATATATTTCTTTATAACGGCTGTTTTTATAATCTGGATAAACAATTAAAGATTCTCCTCTATCCATTTCTGCCTCCATTATCTCTTCGTCTTTGATTTTATTTTCATTTCCATTCTTTTTAGTCTCAGCTGCTTTATCATTGATATCTTTCCCGACCAAGCCGTTTTCTTCTCCAGCCTGGGGACTGCATGAAGTTATTGCCACTGATGACATGAAAAAAGTCATAACTATAATGAGAAAAGTTATTAAAAATTTTATTTTCATTTTACCCCTCAATCTATGTAAATAATTTTAATATACTACTAAAAAAGTAGTATATAATAATTTCGTTAATAAGACTTTCAAATTAAGGTAATTGCGTTATTGCCGTAAAATTCATGCTGATGTAATCATATAGCTGTGCTAAAATAATATATAGTTATCCATAAATAAATCAATTAAAAGTTTATCTTAAGAATATGAACAATTCAGTGAAAAAAAGATCAGTTAAGTCAGGTATTCCTGCAGGCTCACTTATTCATATTGGGGAAAAAAAGGTCAGCAGAGTAAAAATCAGCCTTATAAATTATGATGCAGAGCAATATAGAGAGGAATCGGTCAGGGATGTAGCGCAGTGTTTTGAATATAAAGACAGCAAAGCTCTCACCTGGATAAGCATTGATGGCATACATGAAACAGAAATCTTTAAAAAAATTGGAGACTGTTTTGGCGTCCATCCCCTGATACTTGAAGACATATTAAACACTGAACAGCGCCCCAAAGTGGAAGATTTTTCTGATTATGTTTATATTGTTTTAAAGCTAGCTGACTTCGATGAGAATAATATAAAAAAAATCATTTTTGAGCAGGTAAGTATAATTTTCGGCAGGCATTATTTGATATCTATCCAGGAAAAACCCCTGAATATATATGAACCTGTAAGGCAAAGATTAAAAAACAATATCGGAAATATAAGGAAATATGGCACAGATTATCTGGCATACACTTTAATTGACACAATAATTGACAATTATTTCTATGTTCTTGAAAAAACCGGTGAAAGATTCGAGACAATCGAAAATAAGCTTATAATATCGCCTTCACAAAAACTTTTAAAATCAATTTATAATCTAAAAAGAGATGTTCTTTACCTGCGGAAGTCTGTATGGCCTTTAAGGGAGGTGATAAGCAGGCTTGAAAGAGATG
>JAFGMJ010000147.1 GCA_016927635.1 Actinomycetota bacterium | reverse complement strand
GCTTTTATGTAAATATATAATTATGTATATAATCTGATTTTTATTTTCAAGTTAGCTGTGCCGTGTAAAACAAAAAATATTTAAACCTCGTCTACTTTTAATAAATTAACCCAATAGTAAGGGCCGTTTTTTGCTTGTAAATAATTTTTATTACAATACTTTTCTTTTAGTGCTTATATGCTACCTTATAGGCTCCATACCAACTGCATATATTGCAGGCAGGTTAAAAGGCATAGATATTTCAAAAGAAGGCAATAAGAATGTAGGCGCATCCAATACTTTTTCCCTGCTGGGGAAAATACCGGGAATAATTGTATTGATTGTAGATATTGCAAAAGGATATCTGGCTGCATGGTTTGCGACTGTTTTTAGCGGCAATCACCCTTTTATTCCTATGCTTTCAGTAACAGTTGTAATAATAGGCCATAACTGGATGTTTCCAATTGGCTTTAAAGGTGGCAAGGGCACTGCAGCGCTGATTGGAGCACTTGCATATATGGCGCCCTTATCCTTGCCAGTGCTTATGCTGCTTCTGATTCCACTTGCATCCTTTATTTTGCGCGATTCTTTCCTGGGTCAGGGCGTTGCCATGTTTGTTTTCGCTTTTATTATGTGGCCCTGGCAAGGAAGTTATTTGTGGGCTATTTTTATGCTTCTTTTAACTCTTGTTTACAGCCTTAGATGCCTGGACCTTTACAGGACATACTTCACAGAAAAAAGGCGTTATTTAAACCCGTTCATTAAAATGCTTTTGGGGCTTTTTTCCAAAATGAACAGGAGCAGACATTAAAAAATATATGCCGGACATTTTAAATTCAGATAATATAATCTATATAATATATCACTTATAAAAATACCTTTGGGAGGATATCTGCAAGTCAGCCCAGCTTTAATGAAGTTTGCCGCATCTGCATGAAAGAAATATTTGCTGCAAAAGTTATTACTGGACCAGTTGATTTTTTATAATAAAGAAAGATATTGTTTATAATTTAAATGTATTTTCTATATAATTTAGCAGAGGTTTTAATATGAACATACTTTCAATGGAAAATGTCACAAAAGCGTTTAGCGATAAGGTCCTTTTTGAAAATGTGTCACTTGGAATAAATGAAAACGACCGTATCGGTCTTGTTGGCATTAACGGAACCGGAAAAACTACTTTTTTAAAACTTATAAGCGGCCAGCTTGAGCCGGATTCCGGCAGGATTGTAAGATCGGCAAAACTTTCCATTCAAAGGCTTGAGCAGACACTGAAGTTTGAAGATAATGAAACTGTTATGGAGCATATGCTTAAAGGCGCACATCCAGCAATGCAGGTGATACCAGAATATGAAAACATATTAAAGCTGGCCTCAAAAAGTCCCGGGGATTTAAACCTTCAGGGCAGGCTTTCCGGCCTTGCAGCAAAAATGGATGAAACAGGCGCATGGGATTTTGAATCCAAAATCAATAAAATTCTAGAAAGGCTTAAAGTGCCCTTTTCATCAGCTTATTTAAAAGAGTTATCAGGCGGACAGCAAAAAAGAATAGCTCTTGCTAAGGCGCTTATGCATCCTTCGGATCTGCTTATACTTGATGAACCTACTAACCACATTGACCTCGAAACTATAAAATGGCTTGAGGACTACTTTGCCCAGTTAAAAAGCGCACTTTTGCTTGTAACCCATGACCGGTATTTTTTAAACAGGATTGTAAACCGCATACTTGAAATTGATAAGGGCTGCATTTACAGTTATGAAGGGAATTTTGAATATTTTCTGGAAAAGAAGACATTAAGACAACAGGCCCAAAACAAAATAGAAGAAAAAAGAAGGCGCCTTTATTTAAGTGAACTTGCCTGGATAAGGCGCGGCGCCAGGGCAAGGACCACAAAACAAAAAGCAAGAATCAAAAGATTTGAAGTCATCAGTGTTGAAAACAAGGACAGCATGACAAAAGATATAGAAATACCTGTTGCATACAGAAGGCTGGGCAATAAAGTCATTGAGCTTAAAAATGTATCAAAGTCCTTTAAAGACAAAAAAGTTATAAATAATTTTACATATACAATATGCCCTGGTGACAAAATAGGTATTGCAGGTCCAAACGGTTCCGGTAAAACAGTACTTTTAAATATATTAGCCCGGTCAATGCATCCGGACAGCGGAATGGTGGATGTTGGCAGCACGGTAAAAACAGCATTTTACCGGCAGAATAATGAGGACATGGATGACTCCATCAAAGTCATAGATTATATAAAAGAAACAGCTGAGTACGTTACTGCAGGCGACGGTTCTTCAATATCAGCTGGACAGATGCTTGAGAGATTTCTTTTTGAGCCAAACCAGCAATACAGCCTGATAAAAAATCTTTCGGGCGGCGAAAGGCGCCGCCTAAATCTTGCTAAAGTACTAATGGGACATCCAAATGTACTGCTGCTTGACGAGCCCACAAACGATTTAGACATACAGACGCTTGAAGTGCTGGAAGAATACCTGGAATATTTCCAGGGTGTTGTAATTGCTGCATCACATGACAGGTATTTCCTTGACAAAACAACAGATAAAATACTTGCGATTAAAAGTGGGGGTAATATTGTTAAGTATAATAATGTAGAGGAATACATATCATATATTAATGAATTATCATCAAAACCTAAAAAATCTTTACCTGTTGCTGAAGTTTTGCCTGTCCAAAAAAAGAAAACAAAATTCACTTATGCTGAAAGCAGGGAATTTTTGCTGATAGAAGATGAGATTTCAAAACTTGAATCAGACATAGCAGCAGTTTCAGAAGAAATGAGCAGATGCTGGTCAGATTATTTAAAAATCAGCAAGCTTTCAGAAAAACATCAAAACCTACAGACCCAACTTGCAGCCAAAATGCAAAGATGGGTATACCTCAATGAAATCGCTGAAAAGATAAAATAAGCCTTCCTGCTCAATTCAAATAAAAAATAACTGAAACTTTTATAACTGCATAATTCCAGACAAGAAAAAATAAGCATTAT
>JAFGMJ010000146.1 GCA_016927635.1 Actinomycetota bacterium | reverse complement strand
GCTGCGCCACAGATAGGTGTTTTAAAAAGAGTGATAGTTGTATTTGATGGAGAGAAATTCGAGACTTTTATTAATCCTGAAATAACTATCCTTGATAGTAACGAAACTGTAGAAGAAGAAGGCTGCCTCAGTGTTTATTCAGTAAAAAATGAAGTATCAAGACCGAAAAAAATATTATTTAAAGCCCAGAACCTGAAAGGCCAGAATGTGACCATTGAAGCTGAGGACATATCTGCAAGGATATTTTTGCATGAAGTAGACCATTTAAACGGCGTTCTCTTCATAGATCATTTAAAGCCATCTGAAAGAAAAGAGTTTCTTTCAAAAATAAACAGGACTAATATTCTTTGAAAGTATTGTTTTTTGGTTCCTCAGAACTTTCTGTATTTTTTTTAAATGAAATATACAAAGCCGGGCACGAAGTAATTCTGGCTGTTACAAGGCCAGATGCAAAAACAGGACGCGGTAGAAAATTATGCCCGAACCCGGTTAAAACTGCAGCTGTTAAACATGGCATTGATTTTTATGAGCTAAATGTTTTTGATGAAGATTTCTACTCACTGATGAAATCCATAAAATACGATATAATAGTCGTCGTTTCTTTTGGAAAGATATTCCCTGCAAGGTTTTTCGATATCGCTGGAAACAACACAATTAATGTCCATCCTTCGATTCTTCCAAAATACAGAGGTCCTTCGCCAATTATTTCTGCTCTTCTAAATGGAGATGAAATTACCGGGGTAAGCCTTGTTAAGGTCAGCAGAGTAGTTGATACTGGTGAGATATATGAAATTAACAAGATACCCATATTAAAAGAAGACAATCATAAAAGCCTTGAAAATAAAATAATAGCCACCGGGACGAAAATGCTGGTAAATTTTCTTGACCGGTTTGAGAAAAAAAAGCCCATTTCAAAACCACAGGGACAAACAGGCGCATCATATACCAGGATGTTTGGCAAAAACGACACAGTAATAGACTGGAATAAAAGTCCCGGTGAAATATTTAATATGGTAAGAGCATTCAGCCCTGACCCGGGCTGCATTACTTCTTATAATAAAAAAATCATAAAAATCATCTGGGCAAAACCGGTAAAATTAAAATCTCCAGTTATAAAAATGGTTTTAAAACCTGGCGAGATAGTAAAAGCAGACAGGGACGGACTTATAATAAATTGCGGTAAAAAATCCAAAATACATGATATAAATAATGATGATTATTTAAAGCTGGAAACACTTAAACCTCAAAATAAAAATGAAATTAACTACCTTGATTTTATAAATGGGTATAGAGCCAGGCCCGGTGATTTTTTTGAGAAACCATAAAAGCCATAATCCAAGATACATTGCTTTTTGCGTACTCAACAATTATTTTTTTAAGAATTCTTCCTTAAAAGATGAAATAAACAGATATTTTAGCAGAAGAACAATACCTGATATTGACAGGCGGTTTGCATATGAATTAATACAGGGAACTGTAAGGTTTTATTTAAAACTAGATTATATAATAAGTCACTTTTCCCGCAGACCTATAGATAAAATAGATTTTAAAGTACTTAATATTTTAAGGTCAGCAGTATATCAGTTTTTATACATGGACAGGGTCCCTGGTCATGCAATTGTAAATGAAAGTGTCTCTATTGCAAAAAAATATACCGGGATTTCATCAGGCAGCTATGTCAATGCAATGCTCAGAAGAATAAGCAAGGTCAATGGCCTTTCAATATTTACTGCTTCTGATATTAGTGAAAATATAAAAGACATGCTTAAAAGAATAAGCATAAATTATTCCTTTCCTTTATGGCTTGTAAAATATTTTTGCAGAATGTACAGTCTTGAACGTGTTTTAAAAACAATTGAATTTTTTAATAGACCTCCCCAGGTTTTTATAAGAGTAAACAGGTTAAAAATTACAAAAAAGCAACTTCTGGATATGTTTTACAGAAAAGGTTTTACTGAAGGTAAAGACTTTTTAAGCATGGGGGATACGCCTGAAGAAAAAAAGATTTTTTCCGATACTTTTATTTTAAAAAAAATATATGGAATAAAAGAGCTTGATATTTTTAAAGCGGGCTATTTCTATATGCAGGATTTTTCTTCACAGTTTGCTGTAAAATATTTTCTTAAACCTTTAAAAAAACAGAAAATACTTGATCTTTGCGGCGCTCCGGGGGGAAAAGCCACATATATTTCGGAACTCACAAATGATGAATGCGTAATTGATTCGGTAGATATTAATCCTGAAAGACTTTTGATCTTTAAGGAAAACATTGACAGGCTAGGCATAAAAAATATAAATATTATTGAAGGCGATGCTGCAAATTTGAATTTAAATAATCGTGAGGATTATTATGACAGCATTTTTATTGATTGCCCATGCAGCGCTTTCGGAACAATTTCAAAAAATCCTGATGTAAAATACAATAAGAACACAGATGATTTAAAAAGGCTTGCAACTGTATCAGAACAGATACTATCGGGAAGCTTAAAGTATTTAAAACCAGGGGGTAAAATAGTTTTTTATACCTGCACGCTTTCTTATATTGAAAATCAGCAAATTATAAAAAGGTTTTTAAAATCAAATCAGCAAAAATGCAGGCCACTGCAGGCTTTAAAAACTGATGACATAAACGTCTTTTTAGAAAGAAAACAAATTCAACTCTTAGAAAGCGAAAATTATTATTTTGAGATATTTCCCCATTATTTTGGCAGTGAAGGCGGATTTATTTCAGTAATTGAAAAGATTTATTGAAAATCAATAAAATAAATTAAATTACCTTTTTGACCTTTCCGGCTTTCAAGCATTTTGTACATATATTTAAATTCTGGATTTTGCCATTATATTCAACTTTAGCTTTCACAATGTTTGGTTTAAAAACCCTTTTAGTCTTTTTATGTGAATGGCTGACATTATTTCCAAAATTAGGTTGTTTTCCACAAACAGCGCATATATTAGACATTCTGACTCCTTTTTGAAAATCTATCCTTAATACGGATGGTATAGTAGCATTTTATTTTTTTATTTTCAAGAAAATAACATTTGATTAAAGATTTTTTAAAAAATATTGAAGGAAAATCTTTTTATGCATTAAATTAAAAGATTTATTATGTGGAAAAATATTATTACAGTATTTATAATTATTTTTTAAAGAAACAAAAAAAATCTTAAATAGTCTATAATCATTGGAAAAAGATTTGGTTTGGACCAGGGGTAAATATGATAGAAAAATTAAAAGAAGATGTCGTTAAAAAATTAATCGAAATCATTATTTCAAATTTTAAGGAAAACGAAACAAAAATAAATAATTTAAACGTTTTTCCCGTACCGGATGGTGACACAGGCACTAATATGCTGCTTACATTGAAATCTGTACAGCAGGAAGTTATTTCTCTTGACAATTTCACTATTCAGGAAATAGGCGAAAAAATATCATTTGGTGCATTGATGGGTGCAAGAGGAAACTCTGGAGTTATATTGTCACAAATACTTAAGGGTTTTTTTGATGTTATTGTCAAAGAAAAAAATATCAATATTGAAATCATAAAGAATGCAGCTAAATCTTCAATGGACCTTGCATACAGCTCTGTTCAGAATCCCACAGAAGGGACAATGCTCACCACAATAAAGGACATATTTCATACTGTTGAAAGCGTAAACGGCAAAAGCATGCCTTATATGGATTTACTTGAGCTTATTATACATGAAACTGAAAAATCTGTTTTAAGGACCACATTTTTACTGCCTGTATTGAAGCAGGCAGGCGTGGTGGATGCTGGAGCGCAGGGGCTGCTTGAAATTCTGAGTGGTTTTAAAAAAGCAATGCTTTATATAAACGGAGGTCAAAAAGAAAGTAAAAGAGATTTGCATGTGCAGGCTGAAACAGGCAAAGACAGAAAATCGTTAAAAAAATCATATATTCAAAAAGAACAGCCAAATGCGTTTGAAAAAGATATTTCCGAAAATGGTAAGTTAAGGCATAAAAGAAAAAATGAAATGATATCTGATATAAAATATATTTATTGTACAGAACTTTTAATAAGAGGAAGCAATGTAAATATTTTAAGACTGAGGGAAGACATAGAAAGCTTTGGAGACAGCGCGCTTGTTGTTGGCAATGACAGGCTTGTAAAAGTGCATGTACACACCAATCAACCGCAAAAAGTTTTAAACAGGGCTTTAAGGGAAGGAACATTGCATGAAATACAGATAAACAATATGGTGGATCAAAGCATGCAGGCTGCATCGGTCGAAATAAAAGAAGAAGTGTCCGAACAGCAAAAAGCTTATGGTGTTATAACGATTGCAAATGGGGATGGCTTTGAAGAGATATTTAGAAGCCTTGGAGCAGATATAGTTATAAAAGGTGGCCAGAGCATGAACCCTTCGACATATGAGATTGTAAAAGCTATTAATAAACTGAACTCTGATAAGATAATAATACTTCCCAATAATAAGAATATAATACTGACTGCCAACCAGGCAAAAAAAATAGCAAAAAAAGATATTATTGTTATTCCCACCACAACAATCCCTCAGGGAATAGCTGCAACTTTGAATTTTAATCCTGACTTAAACATAGATGAGAATATTGAAAATATGAACAGATCCCTTAAATATATTAAAACCGGCGAGATAACAAAGGCTGTACGTGATGCAAATCTATATGTGGGTGAAATTAAAAAAGGTGCTTTCATAGGACTTGCAGACGGAAAAGTAAAGACAATATCAGACAATATAAATGATGCAGTTACAGATCTGGTTAGAGATATGCTCGCAGAGGATAATGAAGTTATAACCGTTTATTATGGAGAAGATACTGATAATGATACAAATAAGAAAATAATTGCAAGATTATCTGAGCTTTACCCAAATATTGAAATAGAGCTACATAAGGGCGGTCAGCCACTTTATCCTTACATTTTTTCATGTGAATGATTTTTTCATTTAATCTTTAAAAGGTGATTCTTATAAGGATAATATCAGGAAAATACCGTGGGTTTAAGTTAAAAATACCACCGGATTATGATATAAGACCAACACAGGACAGAGTCAAAGAAAGTATTTTTAATGTTTTGGGCCAAAATATTGAGGGCAGCCGCGTGCTTGATCTTTTTTCTGGCTCAGGTTCCCTTGGTATAGAGAGCATAAGCAGGGGAGCGAGCCTTGTTTTTTTTGTAGATCAGCATATAAAAGCAATAAGGCTTATAAAGCATAATATTGAAATCCTCAATGATATTGAATCAGAATATAGAATCATTAGAAAAGATGCAGTTTCATTTTTAAATGCATACAGGGGAACAATATTTGACATAGTCTTTATAGATCCGCCATATAAAATCGCTGAAAATAATATGAAAAATGTTTTCAGACTTTTAAAAAATAAAACAGTCATTGATGCTGATACAATCATGGTATATGAGTATTTCTCCAGAAGGGACATAAGCGCAGAAGTCGAAGGCCTAAAAGTTGTAAAAAATTCAAGCTTTGGCGATAAAATAGTATCGTATATCTGTCTTTAATCTTTCCCACAAAACACATTCCTTTTAAATTTATTGTTTGGATTATATGTGTTATTATCTATAATATATTATCGGGTTGATTTATGCAGCCAGCTTTATTTTTATTTAATAAACAACTAAAATATTAGACTATGGAAAAAGTAGCACTATGCCCCGGCACTTACGACCCTGTGACAGAAGGTCACAAAGATATTATTGAAAGATGTTCAAGAGTGTTTGATAAGGTAATTGTGGCTGTATCTGAGAATTCAAGAAAAAAACCGATGTATACTATTGAACAGCGAATAGAATTTATACAGCGCATTTTTTGCAAAAACAATAAAATCACAGTACTTTCATTTAATGGACTGCTCATAGATGTGGCAAAAGAGGTAAACGCAGGTGTTATTGTTAAAGGCCTCAGAGCAATTTCTGATTTTGAGTATGAATTTCAGATGGCCCAGATGAATAAAAAATTAAATGCAGATATAGAATCCATGTTTCTTGTTTCAAATCCCAAATATGCTTATTTAAGTTC
>JAFGMJ010000145.1 GCA_016927635.1 Actinomycetota bacterium | reverse complement strand
CCACAAACCCTATAATGCCGCAGAGTAAAAAAACCGAGACAATAAATATGCCTTCAATGCTGTAATCACTGTATCTGTAAAATTTTATAAGAGATACTGAGGAGTATGCCAGTATGGCAGCAAAAATAAATATTATGCCGCCCATCGTAGGCGTACCTGTTTTTGCAGAATGTGACTGAGGCCCGTCTGTCCTTATTTTCTGGCCTATCTGCCTTGTCCTCTGAAATCTTATAAAAACAGGAGTCAGTATAAGTGATATAAGACCACCCAGGACAACAGCTGTAAATATCCAGTTCATTTTGCTCCTTTAAATATTTTTCAAATACAATCAATTACCTTTTCAAGCTTATTTGCCCTTGAACCTTTGACAAGCACTGTATCTTTGGGTTTAAGTATTTTGCCCAGCATCGCGCAAAGCTCTTCCCTGCTTTTAAAATGATAAACCTCGTTACCGGGTGACCCTTGCAGTTTTTCCATACAGCTTTTTTTAAAGCTTTCACATATATTTTCTGACAAACCGCCCATTGCAATGACGACATCAATATTCTTTTGGCCCAGATACTGTCCGATATCAGCATGTAAAGCCGCTGCATCCTGCCCCAGCTCAAACATATCAGCAAGTATTGCCACGCTTCTTGAATTCCTCCTGGCAGAAATGCCTGCAAGCGTATTTATAGCCGCTTTCATGGATAGGGGGCTTGCATTGTAGCAGTCATCAATAATAAGCTTGTCATTCTTAGTGTAAACCTTCATCCTGCTGCCTTCAGGCATGCTTTTTTCTATGCCGTTTTTCACAGCCTGTAAAGAAGAGCCCGACTCAAGGCAGATTGCAGCAGCGCAGCAGGCGTTATATATATTATGGTATCCTGCCAGCGGCATATTTATATCAGTTAATTTTTTTTCTTTTTTAAAAAGTTCAAACGAATACCTTCCTGATTCGTCATGGTGTTTTTGTAAAAAATTATAGTCAAAACCATTATCCTGGCCGTAAGCTTTAATGCCGATTTTTAAATACCTGCTTTTTATGTGCCTTATTATGTACTCTGTCCATTCGTCATCCATATTCAAAAATATTTCACCTTTGTTTAATGCAATTGCCTCTGCAAGCTCCGCTTTGGCAAGCGCAATCTCTGATACATCATTGAAGAATTCAAGGTGTGATGCGCCTATTGAAGTTATAGCGCCTATATGCAGGTTTATTGCCTCTGAAAGCCTTTTTATCTGTCCTGCGCCCCTCATACCCAACTCTGCAACAAAAAACTGTACCCTGTCATCCATTTCCAGCACTGTTCTTGAAATGCCGAGTTCAGTATTATAGTTTTTTTGTGTAAATGCAGTTATAAATTCTTCAGACATTATGCTGACAATGAATTCTTTTGTTGTTGTTTTTCCTGCGCTTCCGGTAATGCCGATTGTTTTTACATTCAAAGCCCTTATATATCCTGCTGATAAATCCAGAAGAAAGTCGATGCTTGATGGGGCGCTTAAGACCAGCAGGGTTCCGCAAACGCTTTTATCCATACTGCCAAGAAAACCTTCGACTTTTTGAGCTGAGTAGTCTTCAAATATAAACCCGCTGCAGCCTCTTTTAACCGCATCAATAATAAAATCATGCCCGTCATAATTTTCTCCCTTTACGGGTATGAAAAAATCTCCTCGATCAAGGGTCCTGGTGTCTGTTGATATAGAGCTGATTGTAAAGCCTGCCGGCGCAGGGTTTTTGCCGTTTCCGTAAAGTTTCGCACCGGTCCATTTTAAAATATTTTCAACCATTATTTTCTTACCGGTTTTCAAGAGCTTCTCCATTCTTTTACGACTTCCTGGTCGGAAAAATGCGACCTTCCCCAGCCAAATTCCTGGTAATTTTCATGGCCTTTGCCAGCAATTAATACTATGTCGTTTTCATCTGCCATCTCAAGCGCCATATGTATGGCTTTTTTGCGGTCCTCCTCAACAGCATATTTATTATTTGAAGTAAAGGTAAAACCCTCTTCAATCATTTTTATTATGCTCAATGGTTCTTCGGTTCTTGGATTATCAGATGTTATTATTGAATAATCAGCAATAGATGCCGATATTGAACCCATAATACTTCTTTTTTTTGTATCCCTGTCTCCGCCACAGCCGAAAACTGAAATAAGCCTGGCTCCCGGCATAAGAAGGGATTTTGCTGTATTTAAAACACTCTGCAGACCGTCTGGCGTATGTGCATAATCCACTATGACATTTATTTTTTTATCTATGTTAATTTTTTCAAAGCGCCCGGTAACTCCCTGCATGGCGCCAACTGCATATTTTATTGATTCAATATCTATGCCGGCAGCAATTCCTGAAGATACTGCAGCAAGAATATTATAAACATTGAAATAACCGCAAAGGGGCGATTTTACGGAAAAATATTTTACTGAGCTGCCGGTTTTTGCTGCAGCATTGAAGGCTATGTCCATTTCTATTCCGTTTATCGTATTAACTATATTTTTTGCCTTCAAATCAGCGCTGCCGTCATTTAAAGAGAATGTAATCAGTTTGAGGTCGGTCTGGTATGCAATTATTTTTCCATAAGGATCGTCGATATTTATCACTGCTGTCTTTCCGCCATAGAGCTGCCTATTTCTGGCAATAAAAAGCCTTTTTTTGACATTGAAATAATTATCCATGTCCCCGTGATAGTCAAGATGGTCCTGGGTAAGATTAGTAAAAATAAAAATATCAAAATCCAGCCAGTCGACTCTGTGAAGATCTATTGAATGGGAAGATACTTCCATACAGGCTGCGCCCACACCCTCTTTTAAGCTTATTGAGAAGAAATCATTAAGATCATTTGACTCAGGAGTTGTACGGTCAAAAGACCTCTCATTTCCTGCGATTGCAGCTTTTACAGTAGTTATAAATGAAGTTTTAAGTCCTGCAGCCTTAAAAATGTAGTCAAGAAGAAATACAGTGGTGGTCTTTCCGTTTGTGCCCGTTACTCCGCACAGTTTAAGTTTTGTTGAGGGGCTGCCGTAAAAATTCCTGCACAGAAGCGCAAGCTCTTTTCTGCAGTCTTTGACCTGCACCTGGGTGGCGTCGCATCCGGGCCCGGCAGTTTTTTCTGAAATCACTGCAGCAGCTCCTTTTTTCACTGCTTCGCCTATATATAGATAACCATCATCTTTAAATCCGGGAATTGCTGCAAAAATACAGCCACTGTAGGCTTTTTTTGAATTTATTACAATGCCTGAAATATCAGGATTATTTTGGCCTGTTATATTAATGACATTTACATCCTTTAATATTTCTGCAAGCCTCATGCGGCCGTTTCCTCACTTTCCAAATCATTATCTGAAAAATCATCAAACTGCTGTATTCTCAGTTTTTTCAATGAAAAGCTCATTATATTTTTAAATACCGGCGCTGCAACAGTGCCGCCCCATATTTCATTATTTGATCCATGAGGCTCATCAACAAGGACAATTACAGCTATTCTTGGATCTTCATAAGGCCCAAATCCAAGAAATGAGGTGATGACTCTTTTTTCAGTGTATCCTATTCCATTCTGGTTTGCTTTCTGCGCAGTTCCCGTTTTGCCGCACAGATTAACTCCTTCAAGCTGAGCTTTTGTACCAGTACCTTCTTCAACACATGAAAGCATCATATCTTTTACAGCATTTGCCGTTTCCGCGCTTATTATTTGAATGTTTTCCTCCTGCTCAGGATCTGCTATGGCCTCATTGTCCATCCTGATTTCCTTTAAAATTGACGGTTTTACAAGATAGCCACCATTTGCAATTACACATGCCGCCCTTATAAGCTGAAGAGGCGTGACAGAAATACTCTGCCCGATTGAAAGCGCCCCTATCATTGAGGACGGCCAATTCTCATAACTGTAAAGAAAGCCAGGCTCCTCACCGGGCAGCGCAACGCCTGTTACCTGATTAAATCCAAATTCAATCATCGAATCATAAAAAAGCTGCTTTCCCATTGCAAGGCCGGAAGTAACTGCCCCCACATTGCTTGAATATTTAATTATCTCCCCGGTAGTATAATCGATATTATATGTCCTGAAAATCTCCTTTATATATTTATCTCCGACTTTTATGCTTGGCGGCAGCGTGAAAACCTGGTTCACACCTATTGAACCATTATCTATGGCAGAAGAAATATTTACTATTTTAAAAGTGGAACCGGGCTCATATGTGTATGATATTGCATAATTCTTGTAAAGTGACAATTCATAGTCCTGGTAATTATTTAAATCAAAACCGGGATAACTTGCCATTGCATATATCTCGCCTGTTTTTGTATCTATTACAACTGCAATTGCCCTTAGCGCCTCATACTGTTTTACAACATCTTCAAGATTTTTCTGTGCAATGTACTGTATTTGTGAATCAATTGTGAGCATAATATCGCTTCCGTCCACCGGCGCTATATAATTATTTTTATTTCCCGGTATTATTTTTCCATAAACGTCCTTTTCAATTATATATTTGCCGTCAACACCCCTTAAAAGCTTTTCCTGCTCCAGCTCAACTCCGTAAAGACCCACATTGTCAAGGCCGGTAAAGCCGATGATTGAGGCAGCAAGGTCGCCATGGGGGTAATACCTTTTATTTTCATTCTGTATAAAAATGCCTGGAAGATTTAATTGGCTTACAAGGTCTGCCGTCTCTGAGCTGACCTGTCTTTTAATATAGACAAAGCCAAGGCTATCATCCTCCAGCTTTGATTTCAAATCATAATAGTCCACTTCAAGTATTTCTGAAAGCGCCTTTGCCTCGCTTTCGGCATATTCAACCAGCATCGGGTTTGCATATACCGTTTTTTCCTGCAGGCTTGCAGCAAGTTCGATGCCGTTCCTGTCAAGTATTTTACCTCTTTTGGAATTTACTATAAACTCCTGCATATGCTGCCCCTGGGCATCCTCAATATATTTTGAAGCATACATATACTGGATTGAAATAAGGTTATAGACTATATAACCAAAAGCAGCGATAAATAAAAAAAACAGGAAATATATTCTTTTCCTGTTTATGATGTTCTTATTTTCTCTTATCATTTTAACATTTTTTTAATTATAGTTTATGGTATAAAAAATGTTAACACTCCTTCTGAAACAACCATAATAATATCCCTGATATTATATATTGCAGTGATAAAATTATCATAAATCTTTATTTCAGAGGATGACTTATCAGCAATATAGTTTTCGATACTTTCCGCACTATATGCCCCGTAACCCTGAATCTGCATTATTTTTATCTCATCAGCTATTTTCATGTCCAGTTTTTTTTCTGCTTCTTCAATAACTCTGGCAGGATTTTTAAGTTCTGATATTTTCAGGAGAGCGCGGTCGGAACGCTCCTGCTCAAGCAATATCATCTCGTTTAGGCTTATAATATTTCTCTCATAATTTACAGACTGGATCTTGAGCCCGATATTGAGCAGAAGTGCAAGGCTGAAGAAAACGACAATTATTGCCATTATGTAAAACATTCCTGAGTGAGACTGTATTATTTTTTCAGTCCCCTGTTCTTCTTGTTTCTTAACAAGATAAAGCAGCGGATATGCTTTCCTGTTAAAAACCTGTTCTTCTGCTAATCTGGTGTTCATGTTCCCGTATTTTTATAATATTGCAATTGGTAAATTTATTAATATAAATACTTTATAGTTTTTCAAAAACCCTTAATTTTGCGCTTTTTGATCTCGGGTTTTGCTCAGTTTCTTCTCTGGAGGCAATCACTGGTTTTTTTGTCAATATAAAGCCTCTTTTTTTTGCCCCGCATACGCAAATCGGTAAATCCGGTGGGCAAATACACTTACCTGCAAATGTTTCAAAATGATTCTTTACTATCCTGTCTTCAAGGGAATGAAAAGTTATGACAGCTATTCTTCCCTGCGGATTCAATACATCCATAGCATCTGTAAGCGCTTTTGCCAGGCTGGAAAGTTCTCCATTGACCTCTATCCTTATGGCCTGGAAAACTCTTTTTGCAGGATGTCCCTTATACCTGAATTTTGCCGGTACAGCCTGCTTTATTATTTCAACGAGCTCATCTGTAAATTCTATAGCCTTTGACTGCCTTGTGCTGGCTATTGCTTTAGCAATACTTGCCGACCAGGGCTCTTCTCCGTACCTGTAAAAAATATCCTTCAGTTCTTCTTCGCTGTACTCATTAACAACATCATAAGCGCTTAAATCGCCGTCCTGGTCAAATCTCATGTCCAGTTTTTCTTTTCTGATATAACTGAATCCCCTGCCCGATCTTTCCAGCTGGTTTGAGGAAAGGCCAAGGTCAAGAAAAAACCTGTCTATACTCTTAATATCAAACCGGCCTATAATGTTTTTTATATTTGCATAATTATCTTTTACTAAATAAACATATTTTTTCAGGCCTTCTGATTCTATTTTTCTGGCGGCGGTGCTTATGGCCTGGCTGTCAAGATCAGCTCCAATTAATTTGCCTGTGGGGGCAATGGCTTTGATTATTTCTACTGTATGGCCAGCACCGCCAAGAGTTCCGTCAAAAACAATATCGCCTTTTTTAAGACTTAAATAGCTTACCACCTCCTCTCTAAGGACAGGAAGGTGCACATTTATCATTTTTAAAAACCTAATTCCTCAAAAGTGCCGCTGTCACCCATGAATCTGTCATCAGCACTTTTATAATATTTCTCCCAGTTCTCCCTGGACCATATTTCTATCCTATCTGAAACACCGATTAAAACAATGTCCTTTTCAAGGGTTGCATGCTCTTCAAGATTTGCAGGTATTTTTATCCTTCCCTGGGGGTCAGTCTCCACTTCCATAGCCGATGAGAAGAACCATCTTGAAAATTCCTGAAGGTTTTTCCTTGCAATAGGACCTGAAAGTATTTTTTCCTGTAGTTTTTGCCAGCTTTGCCTGGAGAATAAGAAAAGGCATTTTTCATCAAAGCCTTTTGACAGGACCATTCCATCAGACAGTTCCTCCCTGAAGTTTGAAGGGATAAAGACCCTGCCTTTATTATCTTTTGTCCTGAAATATTCCCCTAAAAACATTTTCTTTTAAAAAAATATTATATTTGTGGGGTCGCT
>JAFGMJ010000144.1 GCA_016927635.1 Actinomycetota bacterium | reverse complement strand
GAGGCAGAACGCCATGAAGTGGAAGAAAAAGGCGTGATAAAAAACAGGGCAACGCATTATAAAGTGCTGAATGCTATTTTAAGGTTTCTGTCCGATTTTAAGTGCACAATAGAAGGCATAACTTTTTCAAAAATAAAGGGTGCTAAAGGTAACCAGGAATACTGGATTTATTTAAGGAAAAAAAGCCAAACTTCATCAAATGATGAAAAAACTGCCGTTGATTATGATAAAATAATCACTGATGTTTTAAACAGATCTGAATTGTTTGTAAAAAGAAAAGAAAGTTTTTAATTATTAATATGATAAAAATAGGCCTCATATCAAATAATAAAAATAAAAAAGCACTGTCTGTCGCAAAAGAAATATATGATTATTTAAAATCAATTAAAACAGAGGTATTTTTGCTGGAAGACGATACAATGCCCTTAAAATATAATTTACCTGCAGTATCAACTGAAAAATTAAGTTCAAACATAGATTACCTTATCTCTGTAGGAGGGGACGGAACATTTTTAAGAGCTGCTCATTATTGTTTTTTGAGGCAAATACCTGTTATGGGAATAAATGTAGGAAAGCTTGGCTTTCTTGCTGAAATATCCAGGGAAGATTATATCAATGCAATAAACGGTCTTATTTATAAAAATTATAAAATCGAAGAAAGAATGCTTCTGGAACTTGAAATTTTAAGAAATGGAAAAAAAATAAAAACCTTCGCAGAAAGGCTTATTTCATTAAATGAATTTGTAATATCAAGAAATACAGATGGCAAGATACTTGACCTTGAAATACTTATAAATGATTATTCTTTAACAGAGATAAGGGCTGACGGATTAATAGTGGCCACGCCTACAGGTTCCACAGCTTATTCACTATCTGCCGGAGGACCTGTAGTTGACCCGGACAACATGTCTGTAATCATTACACCTATATGCCCTCACAGTCTTTTTTCCAGAAGTATAGTGATATCACCAAAAAATTTATTGAAAATAAGAATCAAAAGTCACAACTGGCATGATATTTTAAGTTCCGATGGCGTCAAACAGAATATTGATCTTAATTTGGAAGATGAACTTGTTTTTAAAATCTCTGATTTAAAGCTTCAGCTTATAACTTTTAATGAAAACCTCTTTTTCAAGGTTTTCAAAGAAAAATTATTGAAATAATTTGTCTTTATGTTAAAAAAACTTCAGGTTAAAAATTTTGCAATAATAGACGATATAACTGTAAAATTCGGTGCTGGCTTAAATGTACTGACTGGTGAAACAGGAGCCGGAAAGACTTTAATAATTGAGGCCATAAATATGCTTACAGGTGAAAGGGCAGACAGCGAACTTATCAGGGCTGGCCAGGAAAAACTTACAGTGCAGGGATATTTTGACCTGACTGGCAGCTCAAAATCTGTAAAATTTTTAATAGATGAAAATCTTGCGGAAGATAATGATGATTTCAGCGATATAATCATAGCCCGGGAAGTAAGCAGGCAGGGTAAAAACAGGTCTTTTATTAACGGCATATATACCCAGGTAAATACTCTTAAAAATTTTGGAAAATGCTTTCTTGACCTGCATGGACAGCATGACCATCAATATCTTCTTGACCAGGGCACACACCTGGAAATAATTGACAGTTTTGGCGAAGATATTATATTGTCTTTTAAAGAAAATTATCACATTGCATACAAAAATTTTATGGATTCGGCTTTAAAACTGATTAAGCTGAAAAAACAACAGAGCGAAAAGGAAATTAGGCTCGATGAACTGAAAATACGCCTAAATGAGATAGAAGAATTAAGGCTTAAAGATAATGAGGAATCAGAGCTTGAGAATGAAAAAAATGTGCTCAAAAACCATGAAAAAATATTTAAGTTATGTACAGCGCTTTTAAATTCACTTAATGGACAGGAAACAAATGAGGACAGCCTTATTGATAGTTTTTCCCAGCTTTTAAAAAATGTTTCAGAATTATCACAAATGGACAAAAAATTCGAAAAATATTTAGCTGAAGCAGAAAGCGTATACCCGCTGCTTCTGGAGCTTGCAGCATACCTGAAAGATTATACTGATAATTTTGATTACAGTGCCGAAAAAATAGATTTCATACAGGAAAGATTGTATAAGATTTCAGAAATAAAACGAAAATATGGCATGGATATTCCAAAAATAAATGAATATTTGCAGGTCTTAAAAAAAGAAATTCAGCAATACGACAATTTGGACCAGGATATAGAACAGGCCCAGCAGGATTACAGGTTAAAAAAAGAGATACTTTCTGAATATGCTATAAAATTATATCAGGCAAGAAAAACTGTGATACAATCTATTGAAAAAGAAATAACGTCTGAACTGAGAGAGCTTGATTTCAAGTCTTCTGAATTTAAAGTCAGCCACCAGTTTAATTCAAACAATGCAGGAGGAGCATTGCTTGAAATCGAAGGAATAAAAGTAAAACCTTTACCGGATGGAATTGATACAGTTGAATTTTTGATATCCCTAAACAGCGGAGAAAGTGTAAAGGCCTTAAGAAAGATTGCTTCCGGTGGAGAGATATCAAGAATTATGCTTGCATTGAAATCAATAATAAGCGGTGTCGATAATATTACAACAATGATATTTGACGAAATAGACACAGGCATAGGAGGCATAGCGGCAATAATAACAGGTAAAAAACTATACAGCATTTCAACAAAATGTCAGGTAATATGCATAACACATCTTCCCCAGATTGCTGCATTTGCAGAGCATAATTATTTTATTGAAAAAATTACACAGGACAGCAGGACAAAAATAAAAATAAATAAACTAAAGCAGGATAAAAAAATAAAAGAAATATCAAGGATGTTGAGCGGTATGGCAGACAGCGAAATATCAATGCAGCATGCTGCGGAACTGATAAATGAAATAAACAGCATGAAAAATATAATTGCTACCGATAATAGAGAAAGTTTTTAAAAACAGGAGTAAATAATTTGGAAACCAGGTATATTTTTATAACCGGAGGGGTGCTTTCATCTCTTGGCAAGGGCATATGCGCAGCATCTCTGGGCAGGCTTCTGAAATCAAGAGGTTTTTCAGTGACAATACAGAAACTTGATCCTTATATAAATATTGATCCGGGGACAATGAACCCCTTTCAGCATGGCGAAGTCTTTGTAACCGAAGACGGCGGAGAAACAGATCTTGACCTGGGACATTATGAACGTTTCATAGATGAGAATCTCTCAAAATATAATAATTTTACTAGCGGCAAAGTTTATAAGAATGTAATTGATAAAGAAAGGCGTGGGAATTTTCTAGGTGATACAATACAGGTCATTCCACATGTTACAGACGAGATAAAAGATTGCATTAAAAAGACGCTTCAAACAAAACCCGCCAATATAATTATAACAGAAATCGGAGGTACGGTGGGTGACATTGAAAGCCTTCCATTCCTGGAAGCAATCAGGCAGTTTAAAAAAGATGCAGGCAGAGAAAATGTACTTTATATTCATGTGACTTATGTACCTTATCTTAAAACCACCGGAGAGCTGAAAACAAAGCCCACACAGCATAGCGTAAAAGAGCTTAGAAGCATAGGAATACAGCCGGATATTATAATATGCAGAAGTGAAGTCCCCCTTAGCGATGACTTGAAAGCAAAGATAAGCCTTTTTTGTGACATAGAGCAGGAGGCCATTGTTGATGCTGTTGACGTGAAGCACCTTTATGAAGTGCCCTTGAACCTGCAGAAAGAGGGCCTTGATTCAATAGCAATGTATAAATTAAACCTTAAGTATAAAGTTTCTGATATGTCTGGCTGGAAAAATCTTATTGACAGTATTAAATCCATCAAAGAAAGTATAAAAATAGGCATAGTGGGTAAATATACTAATCTCAAGGATTCCTATATAAGCATAGTAGAGGCATTAAATCACGGAGGTTACTTTTATAAGAAAAATATTGAAATAAAATGGATTAATTCTGAGGAGCTTGAAGATTATGAGCATTGCAAAAAAATTCTTTCTGATGTTTCCGGCATACTTGTACCAGGCGGTTTTGGAATAAGGGGCATAAATGGCAAAATAAATGCGGTAAGGTTTGCAAGGGAAAATAATTGTCCTTATTTTGGAATTTGCCTGGGTATGCAGTGCGCGGTCATAGAATTTGCTAGAAATGTTTGCGGTTTAAAAGGTGCAAACAGTTCTGAGTTTGATGCCAGTACAGATTACCCGGTAATAGATCTTTTACCAGAGCAGAAAAAAGTTGATGATAAGGGCGGCACAATGAGGCTTGGAAGCTACCCCTGCACTATACTTGAAAATTCTGCTGCTTTTGAGGCTTATGGTGAGAAAACTGTTTATGAAAGGCATAGGCACAGGTATGAGCTCAACAATAATTACAGGAAACTTTTAAATGAGGCCGGCATGGTTGCAACAGGCGTGTTTGAGGAAAAAGATCTTGCTGAGATTGTAGAAATAAAGGGCCATCCATGGTTTATGGGGGTGCAGTTTCATCCAGAGTTTAAATCAAGGCCCGACCGGCCGCATCCGTTGTTTAAGCAATTTGTTGCTGCGGCGTTAAATTATAAAAAAACTTCCAATTAATAAATTTAAAAATTTAAACCCTGTTGATTAAAAACAAGAATATAAAAAAGACTTTTGTGGCCCTATTATCATTTTTCCTGATATTTGTCATAATATTTTCACCTCTGTCTTACTATGTGTATAACAGGGATTTTTACATCAGCCTTTATGAAAAAAACGGTGTATATGAAATACTGGATAAACAGGATGCTGAAAAAATAACTGAGAGTGTTTTTGATTTTTTTAAGTCTGGAAAACAATTCGAAAGCTTTAAATTAAAAGGAGAAATAGGATATTTTAATCAAAATGAAATAAGCCATTTAAACGATGTCAGGATATTGATTTCCAGGATACTTCTGACCTTTTATATAAGCTCGCTCCTGTCTGTATTGTTTATATTGCTTCTCATTGAACGAAAATATATTTCTTTTTTAAAAAACTTTTTTTTAGCCATACTTATATCTTCTTCGGCAGTTATTTTTATGCTGCTTATACTTTTTATTCTCGGGAATAATTTTTGGTTACTTTTTGAAGATTTTCATTTAATATTTTTCCCGCAGGGAAACTGGGCATTCCCGGAAGGTTCTTTAATAATAACGATTTTTCCATTTGGTTTCTTTTATGATTTTTTCTTTAAACTTGTAATAACTTCAGCTATTATTACAGCTGTTATGTTTTTTGCAGGTATTTCTGGTATTATTATTTCAAATAAATTACAAAAAAGAAAAACGGATAATAATGTACATACAAAGCAATTTGAAATTACTGATAAACAGGGAAAGACTGATTGAAAGATTCCTTGAAATACTGAGCATTAAGAGCCCGTCAAAAAATGAAAAACAGATAATCGAATATATAAACGGGCATTTAAAAAGCCTTGGCATAAATACTGAAATAGATGATTCAGGAAAAAATTTTGGAAGTAATTCGGGAAATCTTACAGGATTTTTACCGGGTAAGTCAAAAGAAATATTGCCGATTTTCCTTGGCGCCCATGTTGACACTGTTTTTGTTAACGGGGAAATCATCCCTGCAGTAAAAGATGGCATAGTGACTAACCAGGACAAAAATACAATTCTGGGTGGAGATGACAAGGTAGCTGTTGCAGCAATACTTGAAGCTCTTGATGTCATAAAAGAAAACAATATTGCAACCGGTGATATAGATTTAATTTTTACAATTGCCGAAGAAATCGCTGTTCTTGGAGCAAGATATCTTGATCTTGGCAAAATAAAATCCGTTTATGGGTTTTTCTTTGACGGCGAAGGCGATATCGGTACAATATTTAATGAAGCTCCATACCACAATAATTTTGAGATAACGATAACTGGAAAAGCTGCCCATTCAGGCATTGAGCCCGAAAAAGGGATAAACTCAATAAAAACAGCAGCAGACGCGATTGCAGAATTAAAACCTGGAAGAGTAGATAGCCAGACTACATATAATATAGGCATTATAAATGGCGGAACAGCAATGAACATAGTTCCGGAAAATACCAAAATAATAGCAGAGGCCAGAAGCTTAAAGCTTGAAAAGCTTGAAAGCATAACTGAATTTATAAGAAAGACATTTGAAAAAAATGCAAAAAAAAGCGGTGCCAGGGCTGATATAAAAATCGATAGAGAATATGACGGCTTTAAAATCAAAGAAGATGAGATAAGCATGCAGATAGCGATGCAAGCCCTGAGGAAAATGGGCATAGAACCAAGAGTAGTCTCCACCGGCGGAGGAAGCGATATAAATATATTTAATGCTAAAGGAAAGCGTGCCCTTAATCTGTCTTCAGGTATGGAAAACGTACACACAAACGAGGAGTATGTAAAAGTAGAACAGCTTTTCAATCTTGCAGAGCTAATACTGAATATCTGCTCTGTAAGAATTTAAAGACAGCAATTATTTTGATAAAAATTAAAAAAGGCGAAAAACAGATGGGTAACAATATAGAAGATTCATTGTATTGTGAGCTTGCAGAAAAAAAGTTAAATTCCAGTTTAATTTTTGAAGGCTCTATACTTAAATTATATTTTGATGAAGTAAAACTGCCAAATGGTAAAACTGCAACCAGGGAAAAAGTCTCACATCCTGGCGCTGTTGCTGTTGTGCCTGTAAATAAAAATAATGAAGTGATTCTTGTAAAGCAATACAGATACCCGATTGAGGATGTCCTTATAGAGATTCCTGCAGGTAAACTCGATAAAAATGAGCCTACCCATATATGTGCAGAAAGGGAGCTTCATGAAGAAGCAGGTGCTGTAGACGGAAAACTTGATCATCTTTTAACTATTTATACCTCACCAGGTTTTTCTGACGAAAAAATGGAGATATATATTGCAACAGGTTTTAAGGAAAAAGACAATAAACCTGATCATGATGAATTTCTCTCTATTATAAAAGTGAGCATGAAAAAATGTATAGATATGATTTCAAAGGGCGAAATAACCGATGCAAAAACTATAATAGGAATATTGTCTGCAAAAGAATATCTTAAAAAGAAAAAACAGAAATAGTGGCATTTTTTATGGATGACATAAATGATTTAATTGAAAGTTTTCTGGATTACCTGAAATTTGAAAGATTCTTGCCAAATAACACCATATCATCTTATAAAAGTGACCTAAAGCTATATACCTGTTTTATTTCAGAAAAAAACATAAAAACCTTTGAAGATGTGACACATGAAGATATTTTAAATTTCCTTGAAGGCCTTTTTAAAAACCATAAAGAAACATCAGTGTCAAGGGTGCTTTCTACCCTTAGAAGTTTTTACAAATATCTTATAAGAATTGACCAGATAAAAAATAATCCTCTAAAAGATATAAAAAACCCCAGGCATACAGATAAGTTAATAAAAATAATGAGTCAGGATGAGGTGTCTTTATTTCTTGATAAAATACCTTCTTCAACCAGCCTACAGTTGAGAAACAGGGCTATGTTTGAGATGCTATACTCAAGCGGGCTCAGAGTAAGTGAAATAGTAAACCTGAAATTGACCGATATCGACCTTGAACAGAATCTTATAAGATTTATTGGAAAAGGCAACAAGGAAAGAATGGTGCCTCTTGGGAAAAAAGCCAGGATGCATACCATTAAATATCTTCAGCATGGCAGACATAATATTGAAAGAGAAAAAAAATCTGATTTTGTTTTTTTAAATAAAAACGGCAACAGGATAACGAGGCAGGGTTTCTGGAAAGTGCTAAAACAATACATCTTAAAATTTGATATGGACAAAAATATACATCCTCACATTTTCAGGCATAGTTTTGCAACTCATATGCTCGAAGAAGGTGCAGACTTAAGGATTGTACAGGAACTTCTTGGTCATTCAAGCATTTCAACCACTGAAATATATACTAATCTGGATAAAAAACATATTAAAAATACTTATTTCAAATACCACCCCTCACACAAAAAAAATGCAAAATGACCAATCTTTATTGTATAATTGCATTTTTAAAAGATTCTGGTAAGGTATTATTCTCAAGCAAAGGGATTTAATACATATGTGTTATAAATTTTGACAAATATTGTTTTATTCTTAAAGTTTTATAATATT
>JAFGMJ010000143.1 GCA_016927635.1 Actinomycetota bacterium | reverse complement strand
TATAAAAATCTTAAAAAAACGTTTTTCTTAAATTTCAATATTTTCCGTGCTTTTAATAAAAATTATAAGACCTTGAAATTTTAAAATATGGATACTGCTAAGAAAAACAATACTGTTCTTCTGATGAAAAATATCACCAAGATATTTCCTGGTGTAATTGCCTTGAAAAATGTCGATTTTGATGTCCAATATGGCGAAGTCCATGCACTGGTTGGTGAAAACGGCGCAGGAAAGTCAACCCTTATAAAAATATTGAGCGGCCTGTACAGGCCGGATTCCGGTGATATAATCCTTGAAGGAAGAAAGGTCTCATTTTCAAATACCCATCAGGCTCAACAGAATAGAATAGCAGTCATATACCAGGAATTTAATCTTGTACCTGATCTTTCCGTAGCTGAGAACATATTTATAGGGCGGGAGCCAAAAATTTTTGGAAAACTGTTTATCAACTGGAAAAAAATAAATGCAAATGCAAAAAGCATACTTGACAGGCTGGATATAGATCTTGACTGTAAAAGATTTGTCTCTGACCTTTCCGTTGCCGAAAGACAGATGGTTGAAATAGCGAAGGCGCTTTCGCTTGATGCAAGGCTTATAATCATGGATGAGCCGACTGCAACACTTACAGAAAAAGAAGTGATAAAACTTTTTGAAGTTATAAATGAACTTAAAAAAAATGGAGTTTCAATCATTTATATATCTCACCGCCTTGAAGAGGCATTCAAACTATCAGAGCGAATAACAGTTCTCCGGGACGGCGAAAAAATAAGCACAAAACTTACGTCCCAGACAAATGAGGATGAAGTGGTTTCAATGATGGTGGGCAAAGTCGTAAAAGACTATTTTGGCGGTGAAGCAGGCACTTTGGCTCAAAAAGAGACTGTTATGGAAGTAAAAGACTATACTATTGCGGATCATGCTTATGATATAAATTTCAAGCTTTACAAAGGCGAGATACTGGGATTTGCAGGAGTTTTAGGTTCAGGCATACACCATCTTCTAAGGTCCCTTTATGGCGCAACACCAAAGACAAAGGGGGATGTTTATTTTAACGGTAATAAAGTGCTTATAAAAACCACCAAAGACGCCATAAATCTTGGAATAGGGTTTGTAACTGAAGACAGGAAGGGAGAAGGAATACTTTATGACATGTCAGTGCTACAGAATCTTACAATAATTGTCATAAAAACACTTACTTTCTTTAAGGGCCTTTTTGTCAAAAATGTAAAGGAAAAGAAAGTTTTTGACCAGATAAGCAGAGAGCTTGATATTAAATTTGCAGATTTGAACCAGAGGATAATTTTTCTAAGCGGAGGCAATCAGCAGAAAGTCATAATAGGCCGCACTTTAATCAGCAATTGTAAAATACTTATACTTCTTGAGCCTACAAGGGGAATAGATGTGGGAGCCAAAGCAGAGATACACAGAATAATGAGGGAGCTTGCAAATAAAGGGATTTCGATAATACTTTCCTCTTCGGAGCTGCCTGAGCTTGTAAACTTGACTGACAGATGCCTTGTACTTTATAAAGGTAAATTGGTTGCAGAGTTCAACAGGGAAAACATGAATGAGGAAAAACTTGTTGCTGCCCAGATAGGCCAGAACATAAGCAACAATAAGCTTGAGGTATAGCAGCATTAAATTTATAAAAAAAATTATTTTAAAAAAAGTTTTTTTAAGAAGATAATAACTGGCATTATCACATAAGGAGCAAAATGGTAAAGTTCTTAAAACTTTATGAGAAGATCGGGATTTTTATCCTTATTGTGCTTGCCGGAATATTCCTGGCAATTGCAAGCCCCAATTTTTTAAAAACTGATACAATTCTAAATATCATCACTCAGGGCACTTATGGTGTCATTGTGAGTTTTGGCATGGTGCTTGCAATTACAAGCGGCGGCTTCGACCTTTCCGTAGATGCTTTGGTGGGCCTTACAAGTGTATTTTTATCAGTACTTATTCCTGATATAGGAATACCCGGCGCAATAATAGTATCCTTAATAATAAGCGCTTTTGTAGGATTTTTAAATGGCGTCATAATAACCAAATTTGGCGTTAACCCCCTTATAACAACTCTTTCAATGGCTACAATAGTAAGGGGAGCGTCATTGCTTATAGCAGACGGCAAGCAGATACCTATAAGCGTTGCAAGATTTACAGTCATAGGCACCGGAAAGCTTTTGGGTATACCAAATCCAATATGGATAATGCTGGTACTTTTTATAATCTTTTATCTGCTTTTGTATCAGAGTTCGCTTGGCAGGCACATTTCAGCTGTCGGGTCAAATGAGAATGCCGCAAGGATATCGGGACTTAATGTTACTTTTGTAAAGATAATGGTTTATGTACTGGTATCACTGACTGCAAGCATAAATGGTGTAATAAGGACATCTCAGGCAATGATAGGAATCCCAAGTATGGCTCCAGGTTTTACTCTTACAGTTATTACAATAACCATACTTGGCGGAACCAGTCTTGCAGGAGGAAGAGGCAATCTCATAGGCGCTGTTTTTGCGGGAATCTTTATTTCCATGATTTATTATGGATTAAATCTTGTGAAGGTGCAGTATTTTTACCAGCTTCTTTCAGTTGGCCTGGTGCTTCTTTTTGCATTATTTGTTGACGGTTTACGTAAGAGATACCTTGAAGCTGCAAAAATCAAGGGAATCAAAGTTTAATATTTATAATTCTAAAAAAAACAAATGGATGACTACAGGTTAAGACAAAGAAAACAAATATTCGGTGTTTACTGGGGCAATTTCGGCCTGCCCCTGATTTTTGTAATTCTTGTGGCGGTTTTCTCAATAACAAATCCGAATTTTGCCACAAGTTATAATATTCTTAATAATTTAAGTTTTGCTTCATATGTGGGCATTGCGGCAATCGGCATGACCTTTGTTATAATGACAGGAAATTTTGATATATCTATTGGTTCCATGCTTGCACTGGTTGCAGTGCTCGGTTCATCATTTGCCCCCAAAATTGGCGGTGTCGCAGGTGTAATATCTACTCTTTTGATTTCATGTTTTCTTGGTTTTATAAACGGGATATTTGTTACAAAGCTGAGAATACCTGCTTTTATTACTACCCTGGGCATGCTTTTTGTTTTCCGGGCCCTTGCTTTCATATACACAAATAATGCTCCTGTTTATATAAGCGACAGGTTTTGGTTATATCTGGGAAATGGCAAGCTTTTTGGTATTGTCCCATTCCCTGTACTTTTAATGGGTATTTGTTACGTTATCGCTTACCTGCTTTTGAGGAAATCCCCTGTTGGAAGATATATAATTGCAGTGGGCACAAATTCAAAAGCTGCGGCTCTTTCAGGAATAAATGTTGATAATATCAAAATACTTGTGTTTACCCTGCTGGGTCTTTTTGTAGGCATATCTGCAGTTGTAAATTCAGCCAACCTGGGTTCAGCAAACCCCGGTCTTATGGGACAGAATTATGAGTTTCAGGTAATAACAGCAGTTGTGCTTGGAGGAACTGCTTTGTCTGGAGGAAACGGAAGCCTTGGAGGGGCGCTGGTTGCTGCACTTATTATAACTTTTCTTGACAATGGTCTGGGACTTCTGCAGGTAAATTCCTACTGGCAGCAGGTTGCAACAGGACTTGTTATGATATTTGCAGTCTCACTTAATAAACTGAAATTTTATCTTCTCGGTCAGGGAGAATTCTGACCTGAAAGGAGTGATGAAGAGGATAAAATTTTATTTTTTTTAAAATTATTAAAGGAGGTAAAAATGAAAAGGTATGTAAAAATTACTGTCATTGCTGCTCTATGTCTGGCCATGGTAATCACGCTATCCTTTATCGGCTGCAAAAAGGAAGAGGCAGAAGAAGGCGGAATGCAGGTAAAAACTTTTGAAAATGCGGGCGATATTACAATAGGGTTTTCAGTCTGGACCATGGAATTCACATTTTTCCAGAATGTTGAAAAGGGCGTTAAGGATGCATGCGAAGATCTTGGCTTTAAGTATGTAATGATAGACCAGAACAGCGATGCAACAAAAATGGTCCAGGACTTAAACTCATTTGTCGGCCAGGGGGTAAGCGGTATTGTAGTAACCCCAGTTGATCCGGGTGCAATAGGCCCTGCAGTTGAAAATGCAAGAATGGCAGGAATACCGGTAGTATGTGCAGATATTGGAAAATCCGGCCCGGTTAATGCACTCATGATATCGAATAACTTCAAGGGCGGCGAGCTTGCAGCTGAGTTTCTGGCAAGCAAAATAAACGACACAAGCAAACCACTGGGACTTGGAAACCTGCTGCCGCAGTGGACATATGCAAGGCAGAGGGGTGAAGGTTTTCTGTCAAAGGCGCTTGAACTCGGATATAATGTTGCAGCCAATATAATTGTACAGAACCCCAGCGCAGAAGGCGGCTATGATACCATGCAGCAGATTCTTTCTGCAGTGCCTGATGTTGCAGGCGTTTATTTTACAAGCGGCCGTGAAGCTGTAGGCGCAGCACAGGCAATACAGGCAGCAGGAAAAGACATATGGTCAGTTGGCTATAATGGTGACCCTGAGGAATTCCAGGCAATAAAAGACGGTGTTCTTGATGCCACCATTCTTCAGGAACCTTATTACATCGGCTACAGGTCAGTGGAAATACTCAAAGAAATACTGCTTGACGGTAAATTCTATGAGAATGTTGAGGTACCTGTAGACGTAAAACTGATTACACCTGAAAACATAGATGATATTGCTGCTGAAATACTTGAGAAAACCGGTAATTCTGCATTTCCTGCAGAATAAATCCAGGGGTAAAATACTAGAAACTGTTTTTAACAGTTAAAAAATTGGCAGGATTTGCATGTAAATCCTGCCAATTTTATCATAATAAGTCAAAAATGATTTAAATTTTTAAATAAACAGGAGTAGTGGTCAAATGAAATTAAAAGTAGACGCACATCTTTGGTGCCTTGGCACATATGCAGAAAGATATGTCCCGGGCGGATATTATGAGGATATGAAGCTTGAAGAAAAGCTTGAAGCATTTTCAAAAATAGACGGGCTTACCGGACTTGTAGTTTTTTATCCCACAGAACCTCTGCCTTCAGACCCTGATAAGCTTTTAAAGCTTCTTGAAAATTATAATCTTAAAGTCTCAGTCATGGAGCCGGAAGTCTGGAGCGACAGGAAATACAGGGATGGCGCGTTCAGCTCGACTGATTCCAAAATCCGCAAAGAAGCAATAAAAAGACTGAAAGAGAGCATAGATCTTGGTAAAGCGCTTAAAGCCGAAAGCGTGCTATTATGGCCGGCTCATGACGGCTTTGACTATCCTTTCCAGTGTGATTATAGCCTGGCCTGGCAGAACTTTGTAGAAACAGTGCGTGAAATAGGAGAATATGACAGGACAGTTAAAATAGCAATTGAGGCAAAATCAAAAGATCCCAGGCAAAAGCAGCTTATAAGCGATACTGGAAAAGCTCTTGCTTTTATAAATGATGTGGGGCTTGACAATATAGGCTGTGCACTTGACGTAGGCCATGCGCTCATGGCTGGCGAGTCACTGGCGGAATCGCTTATGCTTATAGACATGCATAAAAAACTTTTCCAGATACATTTAAACGACAATTATAAAGATGCGGACCCCGATATGGTGCTGGGAACAGTAAATTTTTGGGAGATACTGGAATTCTTTTACTTTCTCAATAAAACGGATTACCAGTCCTGGTCCACAATAGATATAATTTCATCAAGGGATGACAGGTTTAAAACCCTTGAGCTTGCTGTAAAAATGACATGGCAAATGAAGGAACTTGCCGATAAGCTAAGCATGCGCTCAGACGAAATAGACTCTAATCTTAAAGGTTACCGGTTTGCTGATAATATGAATATTATTACTGATATGCTCTTTAAATAAAATGAATTGTTTTACCCGGCAGGCCATCTTTTGCATGAATCTTTTTTTTAAGTATAATAATTATATATACTATACAGTTTATATTTAAAAAAGCCTTGTTTGCTTTTAAGTTTTAGGCAGATAATAAAATATTTTTCTAAACGAAATAATGTATACGGGAAAAAAATTACAGGATTTTACCCCCTGAAATTTAAAAATTTTTCCGAATTATTATTATCACAGGCTTTTTATTTGTATGAATAATGTCTGGTACTTAAAAAAATTTGATTTTGCAGGAGAATATTTTTAACAGGGAAACAGGAGTTGTG
>JAFGMJ010000142.1 GCA_016927635.1 Actinomycetota bacterium | reverse complement strand
TTTTTATATAATTTAAGCAATGTAAACAAAAAAACAATTTTTGCTAAAAAGATAACAAATATTTAATCGCTATATAATTTAAACGCAAATTGAAAATTATTCAATTCTTTTTATTTTGGCAGTATTTTTAAAACATAATTAGGCCCGTTCATTTTTACCTTTTGATTGGACGATTTTATTTAATAGATTTGAGGTCAGACTGTTATTGTGAAGAAAGACAAAAGTATAGAAGAAAGCATAATTAAACTTAAAAAGCAAAAAAATGCGGTAATACTTGCGCATAATTACCAGATAGATGAAGTGCAGGACATCGCAGATTTTGTTGGTGACTCCCTCCAGCTAAGCATTGAAGCGTCCAGGACCAGAGCCGGGATAATAGTTTTTTGCGGTGTGCATTTCATGGCTGAAACTGCAAAAATAATATCGCCTGAAAAAAAAGTTCTTATACCTGATGAAAATGCAGGATGCCCTATGGCTGACATGATAAATGAAAATGAGCTGCTTCACCTGAAAAAACGGCATCCGGATGCAGTAGTTGTTTGCTATGTTAATTCCACTGCTGCAGTAAAAGCATTAAGCGATATATGCTGCACCTCTTCAAATGCTGTAAAAATAGTAAATTCAATACCCAGGGATAAAAAAATCATATTTATTCCCGACAAATATCTTGGCAGCTATGTGCAGAGCCAGACAAATAGGGATATGATTTTATGGAACGGCTATTGTCCGACACATGTAAGAATCAACTTCAAAGACCTGATTTCCTTAAAGAAAGAACACCTGGATGCTGTGGTGCTTGTTCATCCCGAAACAACTACGGAAATAACAAAGGCTGCCGATAAAGTATTAAGCACAGGGCAGATGCTGAAATTTGTAAAAAAATCTGATAAAAAAGAATTTATCATAGGTACTGAAATAGGAATATTGCACCAGCTTGAAATTGAAAACCCGGATAAAATATTTTACCCGGCTTACGAAAAAGCAATCTGTCCGGATATGAAGCTTATAAATAATGAAAAAATATTGTGGTCCCTTCAGGATGAAATCTATGAAATAATATTACCGGAAGAAATAATAAAAAAAGCCAAAACCGCCATAGACAGGATGCTTAGCCTCAGTTAAAGGATATTTTATGTTTTCAAGATATTTACTGGACCTGCCGGATGTTAAAAAAATAAATGACTGGTATGACTGCATAGTAATAGGAAGCGGTATTGCAGGTCTTTCAACTGCTATCAGGATATCAAAGCATTTTAAGGTAAAGGTACTTACAAAAAGCAATCTTTCAGAATCCACAACATGGTACGCGCAGGGCGGTATTGCTGCCGCAGTTAAAAAACCGGACTGGTGGAAAATGCACTACGGCGATACCATTGAAGCCGGACAGGGCCTTTGCGACAGTTCTGCCGTTGAAAAACTGGTAAAGAGCGCTCCACAGATGATAGGAGATCTGCTGGAGCTGGGCATAGCATTTGATATATCCGGAGGTGAAATAAGCCTTACAACTGAAGGAGGCCACACTTTTCCAAGGGTGCTTCATGCAGGCGGTGATGCAACAGGTGAAGAAATAGAAAAAAAGCTTGTAAAATATTCAGGTTCTTTTTCAAATATTGATTTCTTCAGCGAACATCTTGCAGTCGATTTGATAACCGAATCAGGCAAATTACTCGGAATACTGGGGCTTGACATAAAAAATAATGAACTTTCAATACATCCGTGTACAAGCACAGTTATTGCAAGCGGGGGAATAGGCCAGCTTTATGATATTTCAACAAATCCTTCCATTTCCACTGGCGACGGTATTGCAATGTCCTGGAGGGCAGGCGCATCAATTAAAGATATTGAATTTATACAATTCCATCCAACTGTATTTAAGACCAATGATAATCACCTTTTTTTAATCACTGAAGCACTGCGGGGCGAAGGGGCGTTTTTAAGAGACAGCAATGGAAAAAGATTCATGGTGGGAAAACATCCCAAAGCAGAGCTTGCTCCAAGAGATATTGTTGTAAAAGAAATGGTAAAAGTCATGACTGCCCAGAATCTTTCTTTTATTTTTCTTGATGCAACCCACATTCCTGAAAAACTCCTTAAAGTCAGATTTCCCAATATAATTGCAAAACTGAAGGAAAATGGACTTAACCTGGGCACTGACCTTATCAAGGTCTTCCCTGCCGCCCATTATTTAAATGGCGGAATAAAGACCGACCTTAAGGGGCGCACTGATATTGAAGGTCTTTATGCATGCGGCGAGACAGCGGCAACAGGTGCGCATGGGGCAAACAGGCTTGCAAGCAATTCCCTGATAGAAGGACTTGTTTTCGGATGGGAAATATCAAAAGATATAATAAGAAAAACACGCAGCAAAAAATCCGGCCATGAAGCTAAAATAACGGCACAGTTAAAAAATATTATTTCCAAAGAACCTTTGCATTTGAAAAAAGGGCCTGAAGAAGACAATTTGGAAGAAATGATTTTAAACTTCAGGAAAATGATGAGCAGAAACGTGGGAATACTCCGGGATGAGAAAATCTTAAAGCATGCGCACAAAATTATTGATGAATATGCAAAACTTTTTATTAATAAAAGTTTAATAGATACAAAGAAAATAGAGTTTTTTAATATGCTTACAGTCGGCCACCTTATTGCAAAAGCAGGGCTTATAAGGACAGAAAGCAGGGGTACCCATCTAAGGAACGACTGGCCAAAAAAAGATGATAAAAACTGGAAAAAACACATAATACTTAAGGGCCAGGATATTAGTTTTGAACCTGTAACTTAAAAGGCGGAAAGATTTGGAATTACAGAAAATTGAAAAATTTGAAATAATAGGATTGATAAGAGAGGCTATTAATGAAGATATGGGAGGTTATGGAGACATAACTTCTCGCTGGCTTGTTTCAAATAAAAAAAATGCCGCTGCATCTGTTTTATGCAAACAAAGTGATGGGGCCATACTTTCAGGCCTTGACATACTTCAATATGTATTTGAGGAAATCAGCAGTAAAATCAGTTTCGATAGAATAAAAAAAGACGGTGATTTTATAAATGATAAGGAAGTGGTATGCCGCATTGCCGGACCTGCAGCGTCAATTCTTGCCGGGGAAAGGACAGCTCTTAATTTCATCCAGCATATGTCCGGAATAGCCACTTATACATACAGATTTGTATCTGTTGCTTCAAAATACAATGTTAAAATTGCTGACACAAGAAAGACCAAACCCGGGCTGAGAAGGATTGAAAAATATGCCGTTTCCTGCGGCGGCGGGTTTAATCACAGATTCGGGCTTTTTGACGGCGTGCTTATAAAAGACAATCATGTAATCGCAGCAGGCGGAGTTAAAAAAGCAATATCTGCTATTCGCGGCAAAATTCCGCATGGACTTAAAATAGAGGTGGAGGTAAAGACATTTAAAGAGCTTAAAGAGGCCATTACCGAACAGGCAGATATTATAATGCTTGACAATATGAAAACCAGTGAAATGAAAAAGGCTGCAGAAATTATAAGGAATAAGGCAGTCAGTGATTGCATAATAGAGGCAAGCGGCGGCGTGACTCTTGAAAGTGTTGAAGAAATTTGTAAATCAGGCGTTGATATAATATCGGCAGGCTGTATAACTCACTCTGCTGCTGCGGCAGATTTTTCACTTGAATTTAAGTAAAATATAAATCACTTTATTTTAAGCTTCTTTTTTATTTCAGGTATTTTTTTTATTGCAGCCTTTCTTCCAGCTTCTATTATGTCGGCGCCTCTTGTAAAATCAAAAAAACCGAAATCCCCTATTTTTGGTTCAATTACTATATCTGCTTTCTTAAGATAACTTTTAGTGAGTTCCGCCTGTACCAGGTTCATGCTTTTATCTATTATTGACTGTATCGACATCTTCTTTATATCATTTGCACTTTTTTTTGCAGCCGGGCTGCCCTTTTTCAAAGAAATAGAATCATCGTTTTCAAAAGAAATTGACGATGCTATTATAAAATTGCAGTCAAGCTCAGAAATAGCCTCGGTAGGCAGCGGTTCCATAAGCCCGCCGTCAACAAGCAGGCCACTGTCAGTATATACCGGGGAAAAAATACCCGGAACAGAAATCGATGCCCTGACAGCATCCGTTATATTCCCGGATTTTAATACTACTTTTTCATTATTTATAATATCGGCTGCCACACAGCAGAACTGTTTTTTACAGTCAGCAAATGTTTTATCCTTGAAGAATTTCTTAAACACATCCTCAACCTTATGGTTATTTAATATTCCTGAACGGGAGAGGGCTATAACAGAAAACAATAGAAAATTTCTCCAGTCAGTATGTTTAATATAATCCTCGATTTCCTTAAGGTCATATCCAAGGCTATAAACCGCTCCCACTATTGCACCCATACTGGTGCCGCTTACAGCACTTATCTCAATACCAAGCTCATCAAGCACCTGCAGTACTCCGATGTGTGAAATGCCCCTTGCGGCTCCTCCGCTTAAAGCTATACCTATTTTTCTTTTTGAAAACATGACATAATTATATAACTTTTTTTTATGCAGTAAAAACCCGTCTATGATAAAATTCAATTAAATTATTTTCCTTTAATTGATATATTGCTCTAAAAAATGAAAATCATTATTAAACTTGCAAAAATAAAAAACAGCAATAGGCATAATCAGTTGCCAATATTTTCACTGGCAGCTATTGTAATTCTTCTTATTTTTTTATTTGGCTGTTCGTTTTTAAAAGACCTTCCCGCAGATACTTCCAGCCAGGATAAACCTGGCATGGAAAGGGATTTTTCTGAAGATACTGCTGCAGAATCTCCGGCTGAGAAGAATATTGCCCCTGAGGCTACAGTTGCTGAAAAACAAGACACCGAAGATGCTGCCGGCAGCAGCGACAGCATTGAAGATAAAGATGAAAATGAAAAAAGTGAAAGCCATTATAATATATCTTTAAAGGATTATGACAATAATACTTATGGAATAAAAGACCTTGAAAAACAGAGAGAGTATTTTATTAAAGGCGTTGAAGCTTTTGAAGCAAAAGATTATGTAATTGCTGAATATTTTTTTAACCAGGTCAAAGAAACATATCTTATTTTACAGGACCATGTTATTTATTATCTTGCAAAATGCATGCTTATGCAGGATAAATTTGATTACGCCCAAAAAAATTACAGCACGCTTATAAATGATTTTCCTGATTCCGTTTTCAGCCAAAAAGCAGCGCTTGAATATGCAGATCTTTTTTTCATAAAACAGGACTATGCGGAAGCTGAAAAACTTTACAGCAATTTTATCGAAAATTACAGCCACTCCGAATTTTTGCCCTACGGCATTTACCAGCTGGCAGTGTGCAAGGAAAAAAACTCAATGTTTGAGGAAGCCTTCATAAATTACAGGAAAATATGGCTATCATATCCTGAAAGCGATTATGCCCGAAACGCATTTGCTGCAATTGCTATGATGGCAGAAAAAAAACTTATAGAGCCATTTGTTTTAAATAATGATGAAATATACAAAAGAGGCGAGAGGTTTTTTGAATTATACATGTACAGCAGTGCAATTTCAGAGTTTAAAAACATACTTGAAAATATTGAAGAAACGAAAGATGATGCTGCGCTTGAAGCCAAAACACTTTTTAAGCTCGGAATGTGTTATTTCAATATGAGAGATTATAAATCATCAAAAGAGTATCTTTTTTCCTGCTACAGCAAATTTACTTCCGGAAGCTTTGCTGATGACTGCCTGTATTTCCTGGGCAGGGCGGAAACAAATCTTGACAGCGAAGGCGCTGCCATTAAAAATTATGAGAAACTTATAAGTACTTTTCCGCAAAGCAATTATGCTGATGATGCGCTTTACAGGCTTGGAAGGATTTATTTTTTAAAAGATGATTTTGAAAATGCATCCATAAGTTATCAGAAAATAGTGGATAATTACCCTTCAGGGGATAAAATAAATGATGCATACTGGGAGCTGGGCTGGATTCAGTATAAAAGCGCTGATTACGATGCTGCTCTAAACACTTTCAGCAATATGGCAGAAAAATTTACGGGAAGCCAGCTTGGGGAAAAAGCCCTGTTCTGGAAAGCAAAGTCTTTTGAACAGACTGGCGATATTGAAAACGCTTTATCTGCTTACAGGGAGATTATTTCTTTAAAGACTTACACTTATTATACTTTTGCTGCAAAAAATGCTCTTGAGGAAAATGGTATAGCCGCAGATATTGGGTACATAAATACAGCTATGTATCCTGATAATCCACAGATAAAGTCCCTGCTGCCTGGAGTTTACAAAAACCTTTTCAATGAGGATAAAGACTATCTCGAAGGACAAAATGATGATGGGGGCCAAGCGAAAGAAACAGATGATGTCGGAAATAATGATGGCCCGGGTACACAGATAAAGAATTCATTTACACATATTGAAAAGGCTAAAGAGCTGTTAATAATTGAATTTTATAAAAGCGCAGACGTGGAAATTGAAGCATCTGTTGACAATTACGAAAAGGACGAATTAGGCATACTGCAGCTATCCACGCTTTATCTGCTGGCAAAAGATTATAACGGGTCACAGAAAATCGCTGGTAAAAATTATACAAAACTCAGTTCAGGCCTGCAGCCCCCGTACAAAGACTATCTTTACTATCTTATGTACCCTTACGCATTTATGGAATATATTGATAAATATAGCCAGGAGTATGGTGTGGATCCGCTCTTTATCCTTGCAGTTATAAGGGAGGAATCACGCTTTGACCCACAGGCCGGCTCCTATGCAGGAGCCCTTGGGCTTATGCAGGTGATGCCGGCAACCGGTAAAAGCATTGCAAATGCGCTTGGAATAGGCAACTTTACCAGTGCCATGCTTTTTGACCCCCAGACAAGCATAAAAATGGGAGCATATTATCTGGGCAGGCAGCTTGCCAGCTTTTACCAGAATAAATATTATGCATGCGGAGCATATAACGGTGGCCCGGGCGCTATGAGCAGCTGGATAAGCCGTTTTGGCGACAAGGATATTGATGAATTTATTGAGCACATCACTTACGAGGAAACAAAAAATTATGTAAAGAAAGTTATGGGAAGCTATTATTTTTACAGGATGCTGTATGATAAATCCTGACCATGCTTTTAGAAAATGTAAAAAGGAGATTTAAAAATGAAAGACTTTGTATTTCAAAATGCGACAAAAATAATATTTGGCCGCAACTCCGAAGACAGGGCAGGGCATGAGACAAAAAAATATGCAAGCAAAATCCTTCTTCATTATGGCGGCGGAAGCATTAAAAAATCCGGTCTATATAAAAAGGTGCTAAACAGCTTAAAAAAAGAAGGCATAGAGATAATAGAGCTCTCTGGCGTGCAGCCCAACCCGAGACTGTCGCTTGTAAATGAAGGAATAGATATATGCAGGAAAGAGAAAATAGACTTCATCCTGGCAGTTGGCGGAGGCAGTGTAATAGACTCTGCTAAAGCAATAGCAGCAGGAGTGCCGTATGCAGGAAATGTATGGGACTTTTTTGAAAACAAAGCCAAAATAAGCAAAGCAATTGCAATAGGGACAGTGCTTACAATACCTGCTGCAGGCAGCGAAGTAAGCGGAGCTTCTGTTGTGACAAATGATTTGACCCAGTATAAAAAAGCTATGGAATCAAATATTTTAAGGCCAAAGTTTTCAATATTAAATCCTGAAACAAGCTTTACCCTCAATAACATCCAGACTGCAGTCGGCGCAGCGGATATCCTTGCCCATATAATGGAAAGATATTTTACCCATGAAAAAAATGTTGAGCTGACTGACAGGTTATGTGAAGCTACATTTAAAACTGTGATTAAAAATGTGCCAATTGTATTAAAAGATAACAATAACTATGCTGCAAGAGCCGAAATCATGTGGGCAGGAAGCGTTGCCCATAATGACCTTCTGCAAACCGGGCGCACAACTGACTGGGCTTCTCACTCCATAGAACATGAGCTCAGCGCAATATATGACATACCTCACGGTGAAGGCCTTGCAATAGTATTTCCTGCATGGATGAA
>JAFGMJ010000141.1 GCA_016927635.1 Actinomycetota bacterium | reverse complement strand
CTCAGTTGGTAGAGCAGTGGACTGAAAATCCATGTGTCCGCAGTTCAATTCTGCGTCTCGCCACCACTATTTTTATTTGAAATTATGGAATCATTTCAAATAATTACTATTTTTCTTTCCCTTTTAGCTGTTCTGCTTACAATATTTTTAATTCTTTTAAGCCGGAAATTAAGTAAAAGCAGAAATACGCATTATACTGAGCTACAAAAACTGAAGTCAAATTTAAAAAATACTTTCTTAAAGCTTTCAAATGCACAGTTACTTTTTGAAAGTGTTATGGATAACATGCCTTACGGTATTATAATTCTTGACAATAAAACAATAATAAAAAAAATAAATGAAAGTGCTGCCCAGCTTTTTTATCTTGATAAAAACAGCATACCGGGACAGAAAACAATAATTGTATTTAATAATAAAAACCTTGAAGAACTGATTTTTTCAGCCTTAGACGAGTCTTATTACAAAAAGAAAGAAATCCTTTTTCATGGTGAGGAAGATTTGACCATTGAGGTTGATGCAATACCTCTTAATATAAAAAAATATTCGCTTCTTTTAATTTTAAGAAATGTGACCCAGGAAGCAGATTTTTCAAGGCTTAGAAGCCAGTTTGTTGCCAACATATCTCATGAAATGAGGACACCTTTAACATCTGTAAAAGGCTATCTGGAGACAATTATAGGAAATGACATCACTGATAATGAAATATTAAAAAAATATCTTGGCAAGACACTTCATGAAGTTGAGAGACTTTACATACTTATAGAGGACTTGTTGAATCTTTCAAAAATAGAGCATAAAAGAAATCTATTAATAAGGCAGAAACACGATCTGGTTAAAATAATAGAAGACTGCATAAACTCACTGGATTTCCTTGCCAGGAAAAATAATGTTACAATAAATTTTAAACATGATGCAGCGATTATTGATATGCAGACTGATGCAGATCTTTTCAGCCAGCTTGTTAGAAATATGATAGAAAACTCTATTTTTCATGGGGGAGAAAATATTGATATAAATATAGACCTTCAGAAGACAAATAAAAAAATAGAGCTCATTTTTACAGATAATGGCGCGGGAATAGCAAAGAAGGATATGCCATATATATTCCAGAGATTTTACAGGGGCAGTACCAGGCGTCTTTCACAGAGTACAGGCTCAGGCCTGGGTCTTTCAATAGTAAAGCACATAACTGAGCTTCATAAAGGAAGTGTAGAGGTATACAGTACACCGGGAATTAAAACCTGGTTTAAATTCATTTTTCCAAAATATCATGGAGAGTGAAAATGCCAAAATTGGTTTATACTGTTGACGATGAGGAAAATATACTTGAGATAATAAATTTTAATCTGCAGAAAAATGGTTATGTTTCCTCAGGGTTTAATGATGGCGCAAGTTTTTTCAAGTCATTCTACAAAAAAAAGCCTGATCTTGTAATACTTGATCTTATGCTTCCGGACATGGACGGATACGATATATGTAAAAAAATAAAAAGTGAAAGTGACATACCTGTTATAATATTGAGCGCTAAAAGCGAGGAGCTTGATAAAGTACTGGGTCTTGAGCTTGGCGCGGACGACTATATTGTAAAGCCTTTTGGTGTAAAAGAACTTCTTGCCAGAGTAAAAAACATACTGAAAAGGTTTGAAACTCTTAAAAAAAATATTGACGATATACCTGTCAAAAATACCTTTATATTCAATGATATAAAACTTGAAGTAAATGAAGAAAGGCATGAGGTATCTGCAAATGGCCATATTATAGATTTAAATCCAAAGGAATACAGGATTTTAATTTTGCTTTTAAAAAACATAAATAATGTCACCAAAAGAAACGATCTCATCAGGATAGTCTGGGGTGAAGATTATTATGGGGACACCAGGACTCTTGATGTCCATGTAAGAAGAATAAGAGAAAAAATGTCTTTTAATAATTTTGGTCCTGATTATATAAAAACTGTCCATGGTATTGGATATAAGCTGGTGGATAAAAAAGCAGCTGAGTGATCAGTAAGTTCGCATAATTTTATTAAAAAGTCCTGTATTTATTAAAATTTAACATTTTTTTAACCTATTATACTTTTATTGTTTGTATAATTAGACAAGGCCAGTATTTTATTAAGATAAAAAATTTAATAATAACAGAAACAGCGGGAAGTATTTATTGATACAAAAATGAAAAAAATTCCTGAAGTGAAAAAGTCAAAATTATATTCAACCTTTTTGAAAACAAGAAAAGTATTTATAAATTCTAGAAAATATTCATACCGCTGCAGAAATATAATAATCGCAGCAGTAATATTTTTATCCCTGATTTTTATAAGTACTATAGCGGCTTCCTGCAATGCAGCCGCTGATTTAAATAGCAGTGAAATGCAGTATGAAGATACGGGCAATAAATCCACATCCATTCAAGAATTTGATGGCGACATACTTGTAATCACCGGCTCCACAACACTTCTTGAAGTTTCGCTGGGATGGGCGGATGCCTTTATGTCAAGATATGGCGGAGAGGTGACAATAAACGGCGGCGGCAGCGGTGAAGGCATCAAGGCACTTACTCACCAGACCACAGATCTTGCAAATGCATCCAGGTCAATACAGGAAGATGAAATCAATTATGCGATTGAACACGATGTTGCAGTGCAAGAAAATATCGTGCTTGTGGACGGTATTGCTGTAATTACCAGCAGTAATGTAGAAATAGAAAAACTTTCATTTGAGCAGCTTTCAAAAATTTATAAAGGTGAAATAGTCAACTGGAGTGAGGTAGGCAGTCACGACATGGAAATAATCGCAGCAGCCAGGGATTCTATATCCGGAACTGGAGAATATTTCCTTGAAAATGTGCTGAGGCTTGGAAATAAAAATAGCGATGATTATTATTCTGAAAAATACATACTTTT
>JAFGMJ010000140.1 GCA_016927635.1 Actinomycetota bacterium | reverse complement strand
ATCAGGTATTAATAAAAGCTGGAAGAGTAAGCCTGTAAAAGAGATAAAAGAAATTACACAAAACACTTGACACTATCATGCTAAAAAAGTCCTTGACATTATTAAAATAACCACTAATATATTACATCGTCAGTTTTTCTATTAATTTTTCTGCACTTGCCGGTTTTTTAAACCAGGCTTTTTAAAACAGTGGCAAAACTGTGCTTATTTTATTTTTTTGGACATCTTTTTCAGTTTAGTAGTTAACCATGCTTTAAAAAAGTTTTAACATTGCCTTTACCGGCTGTGTTTTATTGAGAATATCAGGCATGTACAGGGCTTTAAACTAGTTTATTTTTTTAAATTGGATTATTAGTTTCTGGAAAAGAGTTGCCGATACGGTGTCCAGCATTTGGTTTAAAATAGATATTAATTTATAAGGGAGAATTATTAATGCAAAAAATCAAAAAAATCCAGAGGTATAATTTTGGTAAAATACCGAAAGTAATGGAAATACCTCATCTTCTTGATATACAGAGAAAATCCTTTGAATGGTTTTTAAAAGAGGGAGTCAAGGAAGCTTTAAGGGATATTTCCCCGATTGAGGATTTTACGGGGGCCATGTCGCTTTCTTTTGACAGTTATGCTTTTGAAGATATAAACGCAAGCGCTGATGAATGCAAGATGCAGGATATGACATATTCTGCTCCTCTAAAAGTCCTTGCAGTTTTTGTAAACAAGGAGACGGGAGAGAAAAAAGAGCAGGAAGTTTTCATGGGGGATTTTCCCATGATGACCGATAAAGGCACTTTTATAATCAACGGTACAGAAAGAGTAGTTGTGTCCCAGCTCGTGCGCTCACCTGGCGTATATTACGATTCAGACATAGATAAAAAAACTGAAAAAGATATATACCTCTGCAAAGTAATTCCTACAAGAGGGTCGTGGATAGAGCTTGAAACGGACAAGAAAAACATCGCATATGTGAGAATAGACAGGCGTCGAAAATTTTTGCTTACAATATTTTTAAAATCTATCGGGTTTGGAAACAATGATGAGCTGGTATCGCTTTTCAGTCCTTATGACAAGGCAGATTGCATTAAAAATACAGTAGACAAAGATATAACCGAGACCGAAGAGGAAGCGCTTATCGAGATTTATAAAAAACTGCGACCAGGGGAGCCCCCAACTATAGACAGCGCAAAGAATCTAATATACTCACTGTTTTTTGACCCTAAAAGATATGACATGGGTAAAGTGGGAAGATATAAGACAAACCAGAAGTTTTCAGAAGATATTGTTGAAGAGGAAATGTTTACCGAACTTGTTTCATCTCTTAAAGATTCCGTATCCGTTATCAAGTTTGAAAAAGATTCTGATGAGAAAATAAAAATAATGAAAAAATCTGTTGAGGATTTCAGCCAGGCCCATATTTCGGAATCAGATGAAAAAAATCTTGAGGTTGCTGCCAGGATAAAAGAAGACTTAAATGTAATAACAGATTTAAAAAATGCAATAAATTCATTAAAAGATTATATAAACGAAACTGAACCTGCTGCAAATTCTGATGAATTCATTGCCGCAATAAGAAAAATAGGATCAGACATAACTTCAATGAGGCCTTTCCTTCTGGAGAATGATTTTATGAAGCTTTTAAACGAAGACGCAGAATCTTTAAACACCTTAAACCAGAAAGATGAGGAAGTCAAAAAATTAAAGGGCATTCTTAATGGTGAAAAGGAAAGCTTTGAAAAGATTGCTCATGTATGGGAACTTGTTTTAAAAATTTATAAAAATGTTTACAGCAGGCTTGCTGAGATATCAATAAAGATGAATATTGAGAGCAGCAACGAAATGATTATAAATCCCAAAGACATCTTCCGTATTTTAAAATATCTTGTGCAGCTTATGAACAATGTAGGCGAGATAGATGATATCGACCATTTTGGAAACAGGAGAATCAAAAATATCGGGGAACTTATACAGAATCAGGTAAGAATTGGGCTTGCAAGGCTTGAGAGGGTAGTTAAAGAGAGAATGACCACGCAGGATTCAGAGACCATAACACCAAAGACGCTGATAAATATAAGACCGCTAGTCGCATCGCTGAAAGAATTTTTTGGAAGCGGTCAGCTTTCCCAGTTCCTGGACCAGACAAATCCGCTTGCTGAAATAACTCATAAAAGAAGACTCTCAGCCCTTGGCCCTGGAGGGCTAAGCAGGGAAAGAGCTGGTTTTGAAGTAAGAGATGTCCATTCTTCACATTATGGCAGAATGTGCCCGATAGAGACTCCTGAAGGGCCAAATATCGGTCTTATAGGTTCGCTTGCCACATATGCAGTTTTAAACCCTTATGGGTTTATAGAGTCACCATATCTTAAGGTAAAAGACGGCAAACTTACAAACGAGGTGGAATACCTTTCTGCAGATAAGGAAGAAAACTTTGTAATTGCCCAGGCTACGGCAAATGTGGACAACAAGGGTAATTTTACTGAAAAGAAACTGCTCAGTACCACTGGAGGCGAAGTCATCGCCGCTGAAACTAAAGCCATAGATTATATGGACGTATCCCCAAAACAGATATTCAGCGCCGCAACATCACTCATACCATTTCTTGAACATGATGACGCAAACAGGGCGCTTATGGGTTCCAACATGCAGAGGCAGGCTGTGCCGCTCATTTCACCTGAAGCCCCCCTTGTAGGTACAGGCATGGAGAAAAAAATAGCCAGGGACAGTGGCCATATAATCCTTGCGGAAGATGAAGGCGAAGTAAAAAGGGTATCCTCAGGGGTTGTCGAGGTCAAATATAGAAATCTCGGTTATAAAAAATATAACTTATATAAATTCAAACGTTCAAACCAGGGCACATGTATAAACCAGAGGCCTGTAGTAGATGAAGGACAGAAACTAAGCAAAGGCGATATTATTGCAGACGGGCCTTCAATACAGGCGGGAGAGCTTGCGCTTGGGAGAAATCTTCTTGTGGCTTTTATGGCATGGGAAGGATACAACTATGAAGATGCCATTATAATATCTGAAAAGCTTGTAAAGGAAGACATACTTTCTTCAATACATATTTCAAAGCAGGAAATAGAAGCAAGGCAGACAAAACTAGGCCCTGAAGAGATAACAAGGGATATTCCAAATGTAAGTGATGAGATGCTTAAAAACCTTGATGAAAGAGGCATTATAAGGATAGGGGCATATGTAAAACCCGGGGATATTCTCGTTGGCAAGATAACACCAAAAGGGGAGACTGAATTAACTGCCGAAGAAAAACTTTTAAGGGCAATATTCGGCGAAAAAGCGCGTGAGGTGCGTGACAGCTCGCTTAAAGTTCCTCATGGCGAAGAAGGTATAATCCTGGATGTACAGGTATTTTCAAGAAAAGACGGCCAGGACCTCCCGCCGGGTGTAAATGAACTTGTCAGGGTTTTTATAGCAAAAAAAAGAAAAATTTCAGTCGGGGACAAGCTTGCGGGAAGGCATGGGAACAAGGGTATTATTTCTGTCATTCTTCCTGAGGAAGACATGCCATATATGGCGGACGGAACTCCTGTGGATATAATTTTTAACCCGCTTGGCGTTCCTTCACGAATGAATGTTGGCCAGGTGCTTGAGACTCATCTCGGCTGGGCTGCAAGTAAAGGCTGGAATGGTACTGATGTTCCAAGGAATGAAGACGGTTCCATACATTGTGCATGTCCAATATTTGACAGCGCATCAGAAGATGCAATAATAAATCTTCTTAAAAAAGCAGATCTTCCTGAAGATGGAAAAACTGCGCTTTTTGACGGGCTAAGCGGTGAGAAGATATCAGATAAAATCACTGTCGGCTATGCATATGTAATGAAACTTCTGCATCTGGTCGATGATAAAATACACGCCCGTTCCACAGGGCCTTATTCTCTTGTAACACAGCAGCCGCTTGGCGGAAAAGCCCAATTTGGCGGCCAGAGGTTCGGGGAGATGGAAGTCTGGGCTCTTGAAGCTTACGGAGCTGCATATCTTCTGCAGGAAATGCTTACAATAAAATCAGATGATGTAGTTGGAAGAGTAAAGACATATGAATCAATAGTTAAGGGCGAAAATATAGAAAAGCCAGGCATCCCGGAATCATTTAAGGTCCTTGTTAAAGAAATGCAGAGCCTGGGGCTTGATGTAGAAGTTCTTTCTGAAGAAGGCAAGGAAGTCAAGGTCGAAACTGAACAGGATGAAATAATGAAGACAGTTGAAGAGCTTGGAATAGACCTTATTGGGCATGAAGCCTTAAATCTTGATTTTGACCAGGAAGAGCAGGAATCAGAAGAAGAGAATTATTACGGCGATGATGAAGATGAATTCATGGATGAGCACAATTTTACTGTTGATGGAGAAATACCTGCTGAACTTGATGATTATGACAGGCCAGAGGTTTCTCCAAAACAGAACAAAAAATCTGCCTCATCAAAGGGCTCAACTGCTTTAAGTGACGAGGAAGCAATAAATAAGGTGCTGGATGCAAAGCCTGCTAAAGTTGCCGGATCTGAGAAAGCCGATGAGGCTGTTTTAAATGATGATAACACCGATACCGGGGACTTGAGCCAGCAGGAAAAGGTTTTAGAAAAACCTAAAAAGAGACGGTCTGTAAAGGCCGGGGCTGAAATAAAGTCAACCAGGGCAAAGAAAGAAAAAAAATAAAATATTTTTATGTATTCTGGAGGATTATAAAAAATGGTAATAAATATAGATGTGAATAACTTTGACGCAATAAAAATCGGGCTTGCCTCACCTGAAAAGATAAGGTCATGGTCAAACGGTGAAGTAAAAAAACCCGAGACCATTAATTACAGGACATTAAAGCCTGAAAAGGACGGACTTTTCTGCGAGAGAATATTCGGCCCTACAAAAGACTGGGAATGTTACTGCGGAAAATATAAAAGAGTGCGTTTTAAAGGTATTATTTGCGAAAGATGCGGTGTTGAAGTAACCCGCTCCAGTGTAAGAAGGGAACGCATGGGCCACATCAGCCTTGCTGCACCCGTTTCGCATATATGGTTTTTTAAAGGCGTTCCGTCAAGGCTGGGATATGTTCTTGATTTAAGCCCGCGCGACCTTGAAAAAGTGCTTTACTTTGATTCTTATATAATTACGAAAGTAAACAGGGAAGCCATAAACACTGATAAAGAAAAAATAAAACAGCTAACGGACGAAGCCCATGAAAAATCCGCTGAGCTTCATGAACTGAGGCTTAAGGATATACAGGAAAATAAAGATGATTTACTCAAAAGATATAAAGAGGGTGAAGAATTAAAGGAAATCGAAGCAATTGAGGATGAGGATATAAACTCAGAAAAAGACCTTGAAGCAAAGATTGCAAAAATCGTCAAGGAAGCTGAAAAAATGCTTGTTGAGGAAAAAGAAATATATAAGGAAGAGATAGACCTTATTAAGCGTGCAAATACTTTCTTTTTAAATATAGAAGAAAAAATGCTCGTATCTGATGAGTCGCTTTTTAAGAAAATGAAAGAAATCTATTCAGATTATTTTGACGGCGGCATGGGTGCAGAGTCAGTCAAAGAGCTTTTAAAAAACATAGACGTTATAAAAGAAGTTGAGGAACTCAAGAATATAATAAAAGACTCAAAGGGTCAAAAAAGGATAAGGGCAATAAAGAGGCTGAAAATCCTTTCAGTTTTCCAGGACTCCACAAATAAACCGGAATATATGATACTTGATATACTTCCTGTAATACCCCCTGATCTGCGTCCAATGGTGCAGCTCGACGGCGGAAGGTTTGCAACTTCTGATTTAAATGACCTTTACAGAAGGGTTATTAACAGGAATAACAGGTTAAAAAAGCTGCTTGAGCTCAATGCGCCTGAAATAATTATAAACAATGAAAAAAGGATGCTGCAGGAAGCTGTGGATTCACTTTTTGATAATGGCAGAAGAGGAAGGGCTGTACTTGGTGCAGGCAACAGGCCGCTGAAGTCGCTCTCAGACATGCTTAAAGGAAAACAGGGCCGCTTCAGGCAAAATCTTCTTGGTAAGCGTGTTGATTATTCAGGAAGGTCTGTAATTGTGGTAAACCCGAAAATAAAACTTTATCAGTGCGGCCTGCCAAAGACAATAGCCCTTGAGCTTTTCAAGCCATTTGTCATGAAAGAGCTTGTTGAGAAGGAATATGCCCAGAATATAAAAAGCGCAAAAACAATGGTGGAAAAGGGAAGCGATGAAGTATATGATGTACTTGAAGGAGTAATCAAAAACCATCCCGTACTTTTAAACAGGGCCCCCACTCTTCACAGGCTCGGGATACAGGCATTCTTGCCTATACTTGTTGAAGGCAAAGCTATACAGATACACCCGCTGGTTTGCCCGCCTTTTAATGCTGACTTTGACGGCGACCAGATGGCTGTTCATGTTCCGCTTTCAAATGAAGCAAAAGCAGAGGCGCTTGTGCTCATGCTATCATCAAATAATATACTCTCTCCGGCAAGCGGGCAGCCGGTCACCATTCCTTCACAGGACATGGTACTGGGACTTTTTTATCTTACATCTGAAAGACCCAATGAGAACGAAACAGAGCGTTTTTATAACAGCCCTGAAGATGCCATAATGGATAATGATTTCGGCATAATAACTCTTCATAACCACATCAGGGTAAAGATAAATAAGAAGATAATAACAACAACTGTCGGAAGGATAATATTTAACCAGACTCTTCCAGAGGACTATGGTTTTGTAAATAAGGAAATAAATAAAAGGAGTTTGCTTGCAATAATATCTGACTGCATTGATAAATATCCCATGTCTGTGGTAACTGAAATACTTGACAGTATAAAAGAAACAGGATTTAAATATGCCACAAAATCGGGCCTTACAATTGGTATAGACGATATAAAAATACCTCCGGTTAAAGTAAAAATACTTGAGAATGTTGAAAAGAAAATCGAGAAAATAGAGGAGTATTATAAAAACGGCCTGATAACTGATTCTGAAAGGCACTATAATGTAATACAGATATGGTCAAGAGCCTCAGAAGATGTTGCAGATGCCATGGAGAAGAATTTTGATAAATTCAATTCCGTTTATATGATGGCAACGTCAGGCGCCCGTGGTAATATCAAGCAGCTTCGCCAGCTCGCAGGCATGAGGGGCCTTGTGGCAAATGCCCGTGGCGATATTATTGACAGGCCCATAAAATCCAATTTCAGGGAAGGACTTACCGTTCTTGAATACTTTATTTCCACGCATGGTGCAAGGCAGGGACTTGCAGATACTGCGCTCAGGACTGCAGACTCGGGTTATCTCACCAGGAGACTTGTTGATGTGGCCCAGGAGACTATAGTCAGGATTCCTGACTGCGGTACGGAAGAGGGCATCAGTCTTTATGTGCTTACTCTTGAGGGCGAACCCAATATAAATCTTGTCGGAAGAATATGCAGTGATGATATTGTAAACGTAAAGACAAAAAAAATAATTCTAAAAGCCGGTGAAGAGGTTAAAGAGAAAGATCTCCAGAGCTTAATACATGCAAACATTGAAAGTGTAAAGGTTCGATCTGCTCTTACCTGTGAATCTGAATTCGGTGTCTGCCAGAAATGCTACGGAAGGGATCTGGCATCAGGAAAACTCATTGCAATCGGTGAATCAGTTGGAACCATTGCAGCACAGTCAATTGGTGAGCCTGGCACACAGCTTACAATGCGTACTTTCCACACAGGAGGTATTGCAAGCACTGTTATACAGAGATCTATAAAGGCGCCGGTTACGGGCAAGCTGGTCCTCAAAAAGGAATTGCTTGAAAGCCTTGGTTTAAATAAGGAGGACTTTACTGAGGAGCCAAATGATGAAATCCTGGAAGTTAACATCGAGCATATAAATGGCAGGCTGACATTCCAGGTCAAAATGGAAAATGGCGGTGTCGTAGATGTAATATTTCCAAAAGGTGAGATACTCCAGATAAATAAATGCTTCAATGTTGAAGAAGGGGAAGTCTTTGCAAAAATAGTGTTCACTGCAAAAAGAAAGACGCATGTGCATAAACACGAAAAAACATTTGAAGGCATTGACATTACTAGCGGTCTGCCAAGAGTCGTTGAGCTTTTTGAGGCACGAAGGCCAAAAGAGCATGCATTCATTGCAGAGATATCAGGAAATTTATCTATTGAAGAGGTGGATCCGAAGTTCAGGATGATAACAATAAGAAATCCTGAAAACGGTGAAGAAAAGACTTACCAGGTTCCTACAAGGACAAAAATCAGGCTTGCCGATGGAGCTTATGTCAACACGGGCGACCAGCTCACAGAAGGCATAAAAAATCCTCACGATATATTAAAGATAAGCGGCATAAAAGTCTGCCAGCAGTATCTCGTAAAGGAGATACAGGATGTTTATAAATCCCAGGGCGTTGACATAAATGATAAGCATATAGAAATAATAGTCAGGCAGATGCTTAAAAAAGTCACAATCATTGACCAGGGAGACAGCCAGTTTTTACCAGGGCAGCTTGTTGACAGGCTTATATTTGAAAAAGAGAATAAAAAGCTAATGGCAGAGGGCCTGGCTACAGCAACTGCAAAACAAAACCTTATGGGCATAACAAAGGCATCTCTTGCAACTGACAGCTGGCTTGCTGCGGCTTCATTCCAGGAAACAACAAAAGTATTGACAGATGCTTCGCTTGAAAATAAGGTGGATAACCTGGTGGGCCTTAAGGAAAATGTAATAATAGGTAAATCCATTCCTGCCGGCACCGGAATGAAAAGATACAGGGATATAGAGCTTATCTATTCAGGTTATGAGCAGGAAAGTGAAGAAGAGATAGAAGTTTTTAAGGAAATAACTGATGACGAGAATCAGGACCTGGAAATGAATATATAGAATAAAAAACAGCATTTTTTCAAGACATTTATTTATTGACATTTTATTTTGTAAATGATAATCTTTTTGTTCGTGTCTTGAACCAAAGCTGTTTTTTAAAGCTT
>JAFGMJ010000139.1 GCA_016927635.1 Actinomycetota bacterium | reverse complement strand
CCCGGAATCATTTGAAGTTATGTTTTTAATTTCTGTGCCGTCACTTCTGACAGTAAAAATATCATAATCGCCATCCCGGTTTGAATAAAATGCAACGGTTTTTCCATCAGGAGAAATTGAAGGACCCGAGTTACTGCTTAAACTGTCGGCAATGGTTACAAACTGTGTGCTTGTATTGTCAATAAAAATTATATATGAATTGACTCCATCAGCCGCGGATACTTCAATTGCTGCATAACTGCTATAAAGATTTTTATTCTCTTGAATGCTTTCACTTTCCTGCGAAGACATTTCTGTGCTACTTTGAGGCTGCTGGTCTTTTGAAATGCCTGCCTGGATTGATTCTGCTGTCGCATCCGGTTGTTCAGGCTTTTCTCTTGAACAGGAAGACAGTAAAAAAAACATAAATATAATTATACTTACAGCAGTAATGCTTTTTAAAGCTTTGCTTTTTTTAATGATTTTCATATTTTCTTATTTAACCCTATTAATATTTTACTATTGGTATATATTGATTTTATCTTTTATATAATTATTATAATGGTTTGTATTTACCCCATAAGGTGAGGCCTGCCCTATAGCAATACGGAAGATGCAATTTTATAAATACCTATTGTAAAATTCTTCAATTACAGAGACCATTCGGCAGTCAAGCTTTGCCAGGGCCTGTTTCTTAAGACTGTCCGGCACTCCATAATAGGCCTCAGCTATGCCTGCTGCAATACATGCAATAGTGTCTGAGTCCCCTCCAAGCGATATTGCTTTTTTTATAGTGCTTTCAAAACTTTTTGATTCAAGAAATGCAGCGATTGCCTGAGGTACGCTACCCTGGCTTGTCTCATCAAAGCAGTAATAAAACCTTATTTCATCAAGCTTAAAATCAAGATTGTAGCCAAGTTTTTCCGCAGTTTCCTTTATCTTCTGCTTATCGGCTTTTTTTCTTGCAGCAAAAATGCAGGCTGCAACAGCCTGGGCGCCCCTTATGCCCTCTTTGTGATTATGTGTACACTCGGCGCTTTTTTTGGCTATCTCCAGCACAGTTTCAATATCATCAAATGCAAAGCCTACAGGGCTTACCCTCATCGCAGAGCCGTTGCCAAAACTGTTGTAAGGCTTCGTTGAGCCTGATTGTCCCCACTGGCTAAACATCGCACCGTATCCCCTGCCGGGATATCTTTTAAAGTAGTCCCTGTAGTATGCCGCAAAATTTCCATTGTTTAAAATGCAGTCGGCAGTGGCCACTGTAAGCACAGTGTCATCAGTAAAGAATGAACTTTCTGTGATTAATTCAAAATCCTCTGTCTTAATATTGTCAAACTCATATACCGAGCCGGCAATGTCTCCTATGATCGCACCTATCATAATGATATATTTATTTTTTATACCCCTGTATTAATACTGCCCTTATTTGATTAACTCATAAATGGCTGCCGCTCCAAGAAAAAGCGGCCAGTGTTTGGCGCTTTTAAAACCGGAGGAAATAAAGATTTTTTTAAGTTCTCCAGTATTGTAAAAATTTATTGCAGACTGGCTGAGGTATCTGTATGCCTGCCTGTTACCTGAAATCATTGAACCGGCCAGGTAAACAAATGTCCTTATATAAAAATGGCTTAATATCCTTATGATTTTTATTGCAGGCTGGCTCGACTCGGCAATCATACAGCTTCCGCCAGGCTTTAGCACCCTGTATATTTCAGAAAGGTGTTTTTTAGCTGAAGTGTTTTTATAAATCATATTCCTGAAAGCAAAAGAAATACCAATGGTATCAAAATGATTATCGGCAAAAGGCAGGCTGCATGCATCTGCATAAATAAAAGATATTTTTTGAAGGACTTTCGCTTTTGCTGATTTTTTTGCGGCTATGGCAAGCATTTCCCTGCTGAAATCACAGGCTGTTATCCTGATGTTTTCATCGGCTGCCAGCGCGATATTTATTGCAAGGTCTCCGGTTCCGCACCCAAGGTCCATAAACTCAGCAGGTTTTGATTCCAGGCATTTTTCAACAAGTTTTTTTCGCCACCTTTTGTCCATACCAAATGTAAAGATATGGTTAATCAAATCATAATGCCTGACACTGTCAAACATGGGAGACAAAAATTCTTTTGAAATGTCATTTTCAATTTGCATAAAAAAATATTCCTTTTTATAAAACCGCTCCCAAAAGGTAGCCTGCTGCCAGGAGAAGCTGCGTGGCGAGTACGACAATAACATTATTTTTCATTGAATTTATGATGGAATCCGGCTTTTTCCCACGGTAAAGCCCAAGCACTGAAATTGCTGCAAATGGTGCTGATAAAAATGCAAGCAATGCCCAGACTGGAGCAATTCCTGCAATCACAATGCCTGCAATCCACAGATAGACCATAAGCGTAAGGACTGAAAAAATAATTGCCGCTTTTTTAATTCCCATTGTTATCGGAAGTGTTTTACGCCCTCCTGAGCGGTCTGCTTCAACATCGGGAAACTCATTTATGAGAAGCAGGTTGTGTACAAGTATAAGAGAAGGAACGGCTGCCAGGAATACATTGACTGAATAGGCGCCTGTCTGGACAAAATAAGAGCCAAGCACGGGTAGCATGCCTAGGCCAAGGCCGGCAGACCATTCCGGCCAATTGTGTTTAAGTATTAACGGTGAATACAGAACTATACAAATAACAGCGATTAAAAGCAGTGGCAGGAGCAGCCAGCCTTTGACTATTATAAAGTATATCCCAATAGGGAGGGCAAATAACAAAGCTGTTATGCCCAGCCATAAAACGTGCCTGGGTTTTAGCAGTCCGGCTTTGAGCATGCCGCTGCCGCCGCTGAATGGAGTAACCTCAGTCTTTAAATCTATGCCGCTTTTATAGTCAAAATAATCATTAAGAGTATTTACACTTATATGAGTAAGGACTATGCCAAAACCTGCAAGGACAGCATACCAGGCGTTTACAGTTCCCTGGTAATACCATGCTATACTGGTGCCTAAAAATGCAAGGATAACTGAAAGAAGCAGGTACTGGGGCCTTGTTTCAAGAAACAATAATTTCAGCAAAGTAATGATTCCCCTTTTATTTTATAGATAAAAAATTTCATACACATCAGAAATTGCTTCTCACGGGTTTTATTTCCATCAAGAATTCTTTTTGAGAGAAAAACTTCATTTTTCTAACTTTTCTATTATACTTTTCCAGATATCCGCAATGCCAAATTTATCAACCTATTAACCAAATATAGAAAATATCTTTATATCGCTGTTTACAGCTATTAACTGGGGGTAGATATTGGCTGGCTCAT
>JAFGMJ010000138.1 GCA_016927635.1 Actinomycetota bacterium | reverse complement strand
GATTACATTCCACACATCTTTTAAGCTCAGGTTGTAAAATTATACCCAGCTCATCTTTTAACTGCCGCAGCTGCATTGGCAGCTTATCATTTTTTATAAAGACTGAACGGACAATATTATTTTTGCAGTCTCTTCTTTGAAGCATAAGCATGTCTCTGGTAAGAAGTATCCTGGCCTCCCTCTTTGCAATTTCAACTAATTTTTCATCTGATATTTTATTGTAATACAGTACATCATATCCTGCTATGCGCAAATATCTTGCAAGTCTTCCAAGCATCACATCTGCTATAAATTTCATTTTTATTTGTTAAGAAAATAATTATAAATATTATATAATATATTTACCGGCGTATGCAGCATAAAGTTCTTTTTAATATTTTTGAAAGGAGTAAAAATGTTCAAATCATCTATAAAGCTATTCAGGATTGCAGGAATAGAAATAAGGCTTGATTTGAGCTGGTTTATAATCTTTGCAATCCTTGTCTATTATTTTGGCTTTTCATATTTCCCGAATGTGCTTCCTGACTTAAACACAGGCTTGAGGCTGCTTGTAACATTGATTACTGTGTTGCTTTTTTTCTTTTCAGTACTTGCTCATGAACTCAGCCACTCTATAGTTGCCAAAGCAAGAGGCATACCTGTAAATAAGATTTCGCTCTGGATTTTCGGTGGCATGGCAGAAATAGAAAAAGAGCCAGAAAATCCTGCAGCAGAATTTTTCATGGCAATTGTGGGGCCTCTTGCAAGCTTTGCGCTTGCCCTTGTTTTCGGTATTATATGGTTTTTTTCAAGGACTGTATCATTTATAAGTGAGCCGGCGGCTTACCTTGCACAGATTAATGTCATCCTTGGCGTTTTTAACCTTTTGCCAGGCTATCCTCTTGATGGGGGCCGCGTACTTAGGTCTATCGTGTGGAAAGCAACGGGTAATTTAAAAAGAGCGACTTTTATTGCGGCAACTGCAGGAAGAGTTTTTGGCTTTATACTGATTGCTCTTGGAGTATTTCTGTTTTTTACAAATAATTTCTTTAATGGAATATGGCTGGCTTTTATAGGGTGGTTTATACAGTCAGCTGCGTATATGAGCTACAGGCAGCTTATATTTGATATTTCCATAAAAGGAGTAAAAATAAAAGATATAATCAATGAGGATATTGTCACTGTCACAGGCGATATGACTTTGAAGGAAATAGTTGACGAATATTTCATGAAATACAGGTTTTCAAGGTTTCCTGTTGTTACAAATATACATTCGCAAAAACTCATAGGAGTACTTTCCATAAACGATATTAAAGCTTTTCCGCAAAATGAATGGCCTGTGACCACTGCAGGCGAGGTAGTAAAATCTGTTTCAGATAAAGAAATAGTTGATGAAAATGCAGATATATCTGATGCATTCAGGCAGATGACAGCCAATAACCTGGGCCATCTTGTAATAATGACAGGATTCAGGGTAAAAGGCATGCTGACAAGAACTGATATGATGCGATATGTACAGTTTTATTCTGACCTGCACTGAAAGATATGCAGTATTTTTAATATTTATTTAATATTTATTTAAGTTTTTTTTAACAACATGCGCTCCTTTAATTGTTAGAATGTCATGGATTATTAATGAAATATCAATTACTGAAAAATGTTTAAAACAAAAAAAGGAGTAAACTAGTGAAAAGTAAATTGAAAAGAATTATGCTTTGGACCGCTGTTGTGGCAGTTGCTGTTTTTTTATCAGCATCTGTTCTTTCAGGCTGTAAAACCGAAGCTGCTGCAGAAACGACAGCAGCTGCTGCAGAAACAAATGCACAGGAAGGCGCCAATTTTGATGGCCAGACCCTTGTAATTTCCGGCTCAACAACCCTTCTTGAAGTATCAAATGCATGGGCAGAAGCTTTCATGGCAAAATTCGGTGGGGAAATAACAGTTAACGGCGGCGGCTCAGGAGTTGGAATTGCTGATGCAATAAACGGCTCAAATGACCTTGGCAATGCCTCAAGAGCAATAAAGGATAAGGAAATTGAAGAAGCAAAAGCTGCAGGCGTAGACATTGAAGAGCATGAAGTGCTCTTTGATGGCATATCTGTTGTAGTGAGCAAAAACATTGATGTAAAAGAACTGACAATAGCGCAGCTCTCAGACATTTATGTTGGCAATATCACAAACTGGAAAGATGTTGGCGGACCGGACGCTGAGATAATTGCAGTAGCAAGGGATTCCTCTTCAGGCACCGGGGAATTCTTCCTTGAAAGAGTTGTAACACTTGACGGCGAAGCTAAAGATAATGACTATGGCGATCAGTGCTTAAGGCTTCAGTCAAATGCAGATGTTGCAAACCAGGTTGCAGACAATGATAACTGCATAGGTTATATAGGCCTTGGATATCTTGCCAGCGTTGAAGGCAAGGCAAATGTCGTAGCAGTAATTGCTGAGGATTCAGACACAGGCGTTCTTCCTTCAGTAGCTACAGTAAAAGACGGTACATACCCGATATCAAGAGGCCTTTATGTTTATTCAAACAAAAACAACTACAGTGATTTTGCAAAAACATTTGTTGAGTTCATGATGAGTGATGAGGGCCAGGCAATCGGTGCTGAGGCTGGATTTGTACCAGTAGGATAGTTATATCTTTTTGTAAAATATGCTTGAATCCTTAATATAAGTAAGTTGATAAAATGAATTGGCAGGTTTAAAAGACTTGCCAATTCATTTTCACTGAGCTGATTATTTATTTCAAAAAAGCTGTAATCTTTTAAAGTATTTAATCCACAATAAATATGTCATGTGAAAAATTTATTGATATCTCTTATTAATTATAAAAACAGATATGTTCTTTGAAAATTTAAATAGAAAATGCAAAACAATCCTTGCAGGAAATTAAAAATACTATGTTAAAATAAATCGGGTAATTTATTATTTCCCAGAATAGTAATAAAATAATGTATCCATACGAGGTATTAACAATAAATAGATTTTAATAATGAAAAAAACATTTAAACTATTTCAGGATTATAAGCAGGAAATAAAGGCAGGTTTAAAAAATAAGCTAAAGGTTATATACACAGATCTTGACGGGACCTTACTTAATGACAGGGGATGCCTTATCAAGGATGAAAAAGGCGGCTTTTTCTTTGAAAGTGTTGAACTTTTAAAAAAGGCATCACAAAAAAACTGGGATATTGTGCTTGTATCAGGAAGAAGCAGGCTGCAGCTTCGCTACAATGCAATGCTGATGGGATTGCATAATTATATTTCAGAGCTTGGATGTGAAATAGTATATGGTCTGGGCAGGGAGGTACATGAAACTTTTGACAGTAAAAATTTTAATTATGAGATAACAAGAGGCGGAAAAGACCTGGTAAGCATAATAGGGTTGCTTAAAGGGGCTTTCCCGAACAAAATTGAAGGCAATATTGAATGGAGCATGGGAAGAAATTACAATGCCCTCTTTGTCGGTGATATAGATCTTGAAATTGCCAATCGGCTACTTTTGCAAAACGGATATGCAGGGCTTTCACTTGTGGACAATGGGTTTTCAAAGATGTTTGATACCGGCCTGGATGTGGAGCATGCAAGAATATTTAACCTTATGCCAAAAGGCGTAGACAAATCTTCCGGTATACGTGTTGATAAAAAAATAAGAAATCTTAAATCATTTAACTGTATTGCACTTGGCGATTCAATTGAAGATATAAAGATGGCAAAAGAAGTAGAGTACTTTTTTTTAATGAGGGATGCTGTTGAGAAATCTGCAGAATTCATTGAGGCCATATTGCAGTATAAAAACATATATGTTACCGGGAAAAAAATGAATCGTGGATGGGTTGAAGTAATTAAATATCTTGCGGATTAGAGGCTATATATTTATAATATTTTAAATATGGGAAATAAAAACAAGACAGTTTCAAAAGGTAAAATATGCCAAAGCGTAATATTTACGGCTATTACAGCCGGGCTTTCAGGGTTTTTCCTTGGATTGCTTTTTGCCCCCCAGACTGGTAAAAATTTCAGGCGATTTCTTGCAAGAAAATTTTTAGAGGTTGTTGACAGGAGCAAATTTGCAATGGTAGAGGCAAAAGTAATGGCGGAAGAGTTTATTGAAAAAAGCCGTGAAAAGGATAATGAAGACTGATTAAACAATATGGTTTAAATCACAGTAAGGGTTAACGGTTGACAGGATTTTTTTACTATAGTAAAATTCACGCTTGCATGTCGAAATGACTGATTTCAGTTCTTTGATGAACAGGACAGTTTTATCTGTTATTTGTAAAAGGGCCGTTAGCTCAGTTGGTAGAGCACCGGACTTTTAATCCGGGTGTCGAAGGTTCGAATCCTTCACGGCTCACCATAATGACATGTTTGCAGTTTTTATTCGGCCCGTTCGTCTAGGGGTTAGGACAGCAGATTTTCAATCTGCCAGCAGGAGTTCGATTCTCCTACGGGCTACCATGGGCGATTAGCTCAGCTGGGAGAGCACCTGCCTTACAAGCAGGGGGTCGTAGGTTCAATCCCTACATCGCCCACCATAAAATTAATAGTTAATAAAGACTGTTTTTTAGCCCTGCCTGTGATTTAGGATTGTGCTGGGATATGCGTGATGCAATCATATAACATTGACAGGGACAGATGCGGAGCTGTCGTCTAGCGGTTTAGGACACGTGCCTGTCACGCACGAGGTCGCGGGTTCGAATCCCGTCAGCTCCGCCAGATTTATATAGTCGGCTACTTAAAAGTTTCAGGGCTGTTTTATTATTTTAATGTATGCCGCAAATAAAACTGGCGAGATAGCTCAGTTGGTAGAGCAGTGGACTGAAAATCCATGTGTCCGCAGTTCAATTCTGCGTCTCGCCACCACT
>JAFGMJ010000137.1 GCA_016927635.1 Actinomycetota bacterium | reverse complement strand
CCCTATTTTTTGCTAAAAAAATAAATATAAAAATTTAAAAAAAATGTAGTTTCAAATAATTATGCTTTTTGTTTTTAATTAACGTATAAAAACAATATTTAGAATATTTTGGGTGTAATAAATACTTAAATTTTAAAAAAATATCATTATAATATTTATGGGTAATTTTAATAAGTTTACCATTATTTTCCGGGAGGCCATGATTTGATTTATAAAGTGAAAAGCAAGCAGGAAAACTCAAAAATGTGCTTCATATGCGGATTGAAGAATGAATTTGGTCTGTATGCTGCTTTCTATGAAACAGATGATAAACAGCTTATTGCGCTTTTTAAGGCAAGGGAAGAGCACCAGGGTTACCCCGGCAGGCTGCACGGGGGTATAGCTGCTGCAATTCTTGATGAAGCAATAGGCAGGGCTGTAAATATTGGTAAAGAAAACGGATTATGGGGCGTAACCCTGGAATTCAATATAAAATATAAAAAACCTATACCTCTGAATGTGGAATTAAAAGCTATTTGCAGGCTTACAAATGAAAACAGCCGTTTTTTTGAAGGAACAGGAGAAATAATTTTGCCTGATGGAAACATTGCTGCAACCGCTAAAGGTAAATATTTAAAAATGCCAATCAGCAAAATAGCTGATTTTGATCTTGAAGAAAATGAATGGGCTGTGGTAAATTCAGCAGCTGACCCTGATAAAATAGATATATAATAAAAATATTTCCATATTGATCATAATATATAAAAAAATAATGTCTGGTATAAAAACATACAGAATAATATTGAGCGGCAGGGTCCAGGGCGTGGGATACAGGTATTTTGTTGAAGAAAAAGCCCGCCTTTATAATATTAAAGGATATGTAAAAAATACATTTGATAATAAAGTCGAGATTGTCTGCCAGGGCAAAAGAGAAAGTCTTGATATTTTCCGTAAGCGCATAAAACAGGGGCCTGCATTTGCCCATGTGGCTGGTATAATTGAAAACAGCATAGAAAATGCAAATAGTTACAGCAATTTTGAAATAATTTATTGATTTTAAGATATGGTGAAAAAAATATGAGAGTAACTTCTAAAACTAAACTGATTGGGCTTTTGGGAAACCCTTCACGCCACAGTCTTTCACCCCTGATACAGAATCATTTCCTTTTAAGATATGGGCTGGATTATTTATATTTGAGTTTTGAACCCCTTGAAGAAGATCTGGCAAGTGCTTTTAATGGAGCCAAAAGCCTGAATTTCAAAGGCCTGAATATAACGATGCCTTTTAAGGAAAAAATATATTCATTGCTTGACTGGGCTGACAGCACGGTATTTATAACCAAATCTGTCAATACTGTCATATTTGACAATAATTCACTTGCATGCACAGGATTCAGTACTGATGGAGACGGGCTTATAAAATCACTTGAAGATAAAGAATTTTTTTGGGACGGCAGTAAATGCCTGGTTATTGGGGCCGGGGGTGCGGCAAGGAGCGCGCTTTATTCTTTATACAAAAAACCGCTTAAAAAGATATATATATTTGACATTGAATATGATAAATCAGTTGACATGCTTAACACAATGACTGCACAAATACTTATGATGAGTGATGACAGAACTGTGGCTATAAGTCAGGGAGCTAATGATATTAAATTTAAACCTGTATTTAAAAATCATGATATTTTTAAAGTAAACAAGCGTTCAGCGGAAAACCGGAACTCAAAAATAAAAAAAATATATACGAAAAATGCTGATATTTTACTGGATGGGATTGACAGCAGATTTAAAATCCTTACAAATATAAAAGATATTGAAAATGAGTTTGAAAGCCTTGACCTTATAATTAACTGCACTCCGGTTGGAATGGCTATAAACGGTGACAAAGAAAACATAAACAGATGTCCATTGCCCATTTCATGGAACCTTAAAAATAAATATATTTTTGACATGGTTTATAAGCCCTTAGAGACGGTATTGATAAAAAAAGCAGTAAAGGATGGCGCCGCTGCAGTAATTGGCGGAACGGAAATGCTGATTAACCAGGCTGCTTTTTCTTTTAATATATGGTTTGATATCATGCCTGATAAACCAGCAATAGATATAGCAAAAGAAATAATAAAAAAAGAGATTATTTAAAGCATAAATAAAATGAAGTAATCATTTTATTAAAAAGCTACTGAATATATAATAGACAGATGGATTTACAAATAATATTGATATCTGCAGCATTTTTCCTTTCAGGCCTTATAATCGGCAGTTTTTTAAATATACTTATATATAAATTGCCCAGGAAAATAAGTCTTTTTAAGCCATACTCCGTATGTTTCTGGTGCAGAAAACCGGCCCCTCTTATTTATAGTTTTCCGATAATGTCGCTTATAATAGGTAAAACAAGATGCAAGAACTGCAGCAGGATAATTTCTTTCCAGAGTATATTTGTTGAATTGCTTAACGGGTTTTTATATGTGCTTGTATATCTTACATTTTCATTAAGCTTTTATTCTTTTGCAGGCATCTTAAATATATTTTCCGGGATAATTTTTGTAAGCGTTGTTATAGTGGTTTCTTTTATTGACTGGGAATTTATGATAATACCAAACATAATAGTGCTTCCATTTACACTTGCAGGGCTGATTTTAAGCCTTACGCGTATTTTACTTGTAAATCCGTCTGCATGGTGGACACCTTTTGTTTTCAGTGCAGGTGCATTTATATTTATGCTGATTATACATATAATATACCCTAGGGGCATGGGTATGGGCGATGTAAAACTTTCACTTATGCTTGGCGCTTTTCTTGTAAAAAATGTTATTGTTGGATTATTTATGGGATTTCTGATAGGTTCGATTGCCGGCATTATTTTTATGATTTTTAAAAAGAAGACATTAAAACAGTTTATACCTTTCGGGCCATTTTTATCTGCCGGAGGACTTTTAGCCCTTTTTTTCGGCGATGCGATTTCAGGATGGTACACCGGGTTTTTTTAATATGACTAATTAAAATTTAACAGGATAATTAAAAATGAGATTTCTAACTTCAGGAGAATCACACGGCGAGGCCTTAACCGCTATTATATCAGAATTTCCGGCTGGGATTTCTGTTGATACCGGTTTTATAGACGCTGAGCTTGCAAGGCGCCAGTCAGGTTTTGGCAGGGGAGCCCGGATGAAAATTGAAAAAGATAGAGTCAGGATTCTTTCAGGCATAAATAAGGGCAAGACAACAGGTTCCCCTATAACTATCATTATTAAAAATATTGACTGGGAAAACTCAAAGGAGAAGCTTCTCGAAGAAAAAGAGCTGCTAAATCCCCGGCCGGGCCATGCAGATCTTCCAGGCCTATTAAAATACAGGCTTGAAAGCATAAGAAATGTTATTGAAAGAAGCAGCGCAAGGGAGACAGCAGCAAGAGTTGCAGTGGGGGCTTTTGCTAAAATTTTTTTAATGTCTTTTGATATAATAACCAGGGGATTTGTTGAGCAGTTAGGAGAAATAAGCATAGACTGCAAAACATATGATTTTCTGGCAATACGTTATGCATGTTCGGGGAAAAGAAAAGATTGTGACGAATTTTATGCAAAAATTGAAAAATCGCCCGTAAGATGTCCTGATAAATCAGCAGAGAAAAACATGATGCAATTAATAGAAAAAGCTTCAGCCGGCGGCGATACCCTTGGTGGCAGAATAAGGATTATAACAGAAGGAATGATTGCCGGACTGGGCTCATTTATCCAGTGGGACCAAAGGCTTGATGCAAAAATAGCTGCCGCTATTATGAGTATACCATCCGTAAAATCTGTCGGTTTCGGAAAAGCTTTCAATTCCTCTGAATTAACAGGCTTAAAATTTCATGACGAGATATTCTATAGCAGCAAAAAAGGATTTTACAGAAAGACAAATAATGCCGGAGGTTTCGAAGGTGGAATGACAAACGGAGAAAACCTTGATGTAAGAGTAACAGTCAAGCCAATACCGACAACATCTGCCGGACTTAAAACAGTTGATATAAAGACAAAGAAAAGTCAGGTAAGCTTGAAAGAAAGATCAGACATATGTGCTGTTCCATCAGTTTCAGTTATTGCAGAATCGTTAATAAGTATAGAAATTATGAATGCTTTCCAGGATAAATTCGGCGAAGACAGCATTCAAGAGATTAAAGAAAATTACAATAACTATAAGAAATATATCAGTCATTTGTGATTTTAAGACAAATAATATGCTGGAAAATAAACTTTTTGAAAATATATCTTTAACAGGTTTTATGGGATCGGGCAAAACAACAGTCGGCAATATTCTTGCCGAAAGACTTTATTTTAAATATATAGACATTGATAAAGTCATTGAATCTGCAGAGCGAATGAAAATTTCTGAAATT